>JAPLGR010000250.1 GCA_026390045.1 Chloroflexota bacterium
ATCCATGCGGGCAATGTGCACGACTACGCACCGGTCGGCTGCCTGGAGAACACGATGGTTGGCAATGATCGCTCCGGCACCGTGGACGCTAATCTGAATCTGCTCAAGGCAGTCGAGCTCGCGCTGACCGGCGGAAACGACCTGGTGCCTTACACCGACCCGATGACCGGCAAGACCGACAAGCCTCAGCGATGGGGTGCGGACACGGGCGATGCCACACGCTTCCAAACCTGGGAGCAGTTCTGGGATGCCTATGCTGCCCAGACGCGTGAGATCATCCGGCGGATTGTTGATCTGTACGAACAGTCGGAGAGCCTGCGAGCCGAGTATGCGCCCACACCATACGTGTCCTGTCTCGTGCATGGCTGCGCGCAGAAGGGCCTCGACATCACGCAGGGCGGGGCGGAGCTGGGCTACGTGACGATCGAGGCTGTGACGTACGCCACGACGGTCGACTCGCTTCTCGCAGTGAAGTACCTCGTCTTCGATGAGAAGGTCTGCACCATGGCTGAGTTGATCGCTGCATTGCGCGACAACTGGGCGGGGCACGAGGTGCTGCAGGCGCGGGCGCTGCACAAGGCGCCCAAGTACGGGCGGGACGATGATGCGGCGGATGCGCTAGCGCGCAAGGTCATGGAGCTGTGGACGGACGAGACCTGGCGCTACAAGACGGAGTCGACTGGACGGCAGTTCCGTCCCGGCATGCTGAGTTGGAACTACTGGGTCTCAGACGGGTTCATCATGTCGGCCAGCCCGGATGGCCGGCCGCAAGGCAAGTTCCTTTCGAACGCGCTGTGCCCGTCGAATGGTGCGGACATCAATGGTCCGACCGCCAACGCCAATTCGGTGGGCAAGGCGCTGGGCGGGAAGGCGGCTGACGGGCAGGGGGACTGGGCAGGCTACCTGAACATGCTTCCGAACGGCGGCAGCCACACGATGACCTTCAACCCGTCGATGCTGCGCGACGCCGAGCACCGCGAGAAGTTCAAAGCCTTTCTGCGCGGCTACGCGGAGAACGGGGGCAGCGCGCTGCAGGTCAACCTGCTGAACGCCGACATGCTGCGTGACGCTCAGGAGCATCCCGAGAACTACCGTCACCTGCTCGTCCGCGTGACCGGATACAACGCCTACTTCACTACCATCGGTCGCGAGCTGCAGAACGAGATCATCGCTCGCGAGAGCCACCAGATGCGATGACGCTCGGCCACATCCTGCACCTGCAGCGGCTGTCGACCGAAGACGGGCCGGGGATCCGGACGACCGTGTTCTTGAAGGGCTGCCCGCTGTCGTGTGCATGGTGCCACAACCCGGAGGCGATCTCCCCGCGCCTTCAGATCCAGTGGTTCGCCGAGCGCTGCCTGGGATGCCGCACCTGCGTGGAAACGTGCCCCAACAAGTGTCTGCACATGACCGATGCAGGCCTGATCATCGACCGGGACCGCTGCGATGGCTGCGCGGCGTGCGGGCTGGCCTGCCCGTCTGGCGCGCTGGAAGCGCTGGGCAGGCTGCTGACGGCCGAGGAGCTGATCGCTGAGCTGATCAAGGACCGCGCCTACTTTGCCGCTTCGGGCGGCGGAGTGACGCTTTCTGGCGGCGAGCCGACGATGCAGCCCGAGTTTGCCGAGGAGCTGCTGCAAGGGCTGCGCGCGGCCGGGATCCACACTGCCCTCGACACGTGCGGCCTTTGCCCGCCGGCAACGCTTGACCGGCTGCTCCCTCACACGGACCTGGTGCTGTTCGACCTCAAGCTGCTGGACAGCAAGGCTCATCAGCAGTGGACCGGGGCGCCGAACTCGCGGATCCTGGACAACCTGCGGCTGGTTGCCGACTTCCGCGACGGCAGAAGCCGCCCGGTCGACCTGTGGATCCGCACGCCGCTGATTCCCGGGGCTACTGTTGGGGATGAGAACCTGCGTGCCATCGGCCAGTATCTGGCCGCGAATCTTCAGCGTCGCGTGACGCGATGGGAACTGTGCGCGTTCAATAACCTGTGCCGCGACCAGTACCGCCGGCTGGGGCAGAAGTGGGCGTTCACCGACACGCCGCTGATGCCGGCCGAAGAACTGCGGGCCTGTCAGACTGTGGCCCGCGCCAGCGGACTGGAGGCCGAGATCGTGGCCACTGGCGCCGTCCGCCTCACCGAATGCGCTGTGGAGTGACCCATGAGCGAGATGTCGTTCACCTCCTTCTCTGAAGACGATATCCGGCGCACACAGCCGGCATTGAAGATCGGCCTCCTGGCAACGGTCACGCCCGCAGGGCTGCCTCACGTGACGATGCTGTCCACCTTGATGGCCTGCGGATCGGAGCGGCTCTCGTTCGGCGAGTTCACCGAGGGCAGATCGAAGCATCATCTGCGGACGAATCCGCACGTTGGATTCATGATCATGGGTCTGGATCGCACGCTGTGGCGCGGCAAGGCGAGCTACACCCATTCAGAACGTCACGGACCGGAGTACGAGTTCTACAACAACGTGCCGATGTTCCGCTATAACTCCTACTTCGGGGTTCACACGGTCCACTACCTCGACCTGGTCGCCCACACCGGGCGGATGGCGCTGCCCATGAACCGGATCATCTTCGCCGCTGTGCAGACCATGGTGGCGAGGACCCTGGCGCGAAAGCCCGACGGCGAAGCCGTGTTCAACCCCTGGACTCGCGGCTTCATGAACAAGCTCGACAACCTGAAGTTCCTGTCCTACGTGGGGGAGGATGGTTTCCCAGTGATCATCCCGGCCATTCAGACCCAGTGCCTTGGCCCCCGCGAGCTTGCCTTTGCGACGTCGGTCTACTCGGAGGAGCTGAAGGCCATCCCTGCGGGAGCAGTCGTGGCCTCCTTCGGGCTCGCCCTGACCATGGAGGATGTCCTCCTGCGAGGCGTGTATCAGGGGATCCATCGGCGGGGTGGGGTGCGTGTTGGCCTGGTGGATGTGGACTGGGTGTACAACCCCATGCCTCCTGTCCCTGGGCAGGTATACCCGGCGACGCCCTTGGAGGCGGTCACCCGATTCTGACTGACGTGGAGGCCCGCGGGGCAATGGTGCGAGTGGCATGATCGATCCAGCAGCGGAGCTCAAAGCCGTGCTCGATCACTACGATCTCGGTGTCCTCAACAGGACCGAGAAGGACCAGCGCGGCACGGTCAACACCTCGTACATCATTGACCTGCAGAAGGATGGCGTCCCCGCCCGCTACTTCCTGCGGCGCTACAAAGCCGAGATTCGCCGGGAAGAGATCGTCTTCGAGCACGCGCTGATCGACCACCTGATCGCACGCGGGAACTGCCCGGTGGCGCGCGTCCATCGTGCCCGTGATGGGACATCCTTCATTCAGCTCGACGTCGCGGGCCGAGCGTACTACGCCATCTTTGACTACCTGCCAGGAGAAGACCGCTACACGTGGGTGAATCCGCGCTGCACGGCGCGGGAGCTACGCGCTGCCGGCTCGCTGCTGGCGCAGTTCCACTCTGACGTTGCCACGCTCAAGGCCCCCGGCCGGAGGGCGGAGGCGAAGATCGTCGATCTGCCGCCTGTGATCGAGAGCGCCTGGTCAGAGTGCCGTGCTAGGTCCACAGGGAATCCGTTTGGCCGGTGTGCCGCCCGGAACGACAGGTTGGTGAGAGACAGCCTGGCGGACGCAGCAGGCGTCCTACGCCGGGCGGCGGGGGATCTGCCCAAAGTCATCATTCACTCGGACTACCACCCAGGGAACCTGAGATTCCTGGGGGACGAGATCAGCGGACTCGTGGACTTCGATTGGGCGAAGGTCGATCTGCGCTCCTTCGACGTCGCGCTGGCGGTGTGGTACTTCTGTGTCTCATGGCAGGGGAGCGCGGACGGCCATCTGCGGATGGGAGGTGCACGGACGTTCCTCAGTGCGTATCAGACGCGACTGAAGCAGGGAGCGGAGTTCGCGCCTATGTCCCGCGCAGAACTTGCCGTGCTGCCTCACCTGATCTCTGCCAGCAATGTCTATGTCCTCTACTGGGGCCTACGGGATTACCTGAGCAAGCCCGTTGACCCGCAGGAGTACCTGGTGTACCTGCGCCACAACATCGGCTTTGCCAGGTGGTTCAAGGATCCATCCCACCTCGCCAGTCTGCGGGCGATGTTGACGGCTTTGCCGCGCCCGAAACGCGCGTCGAGAGTGACAGGCGGGAAGGACCAGCCGGGATGCTCATAGCCTCATGCGGCATACGTGCGTCTCGCATCGAAAGACACCGTGGTAGTATGAGTGCTGGCAAGGTTCCGTTTGGCACCGGACGACCGGCGCTACTCGCAGAGTCAATCAGGAGGGAACATGACAGGGTACGTTGGGCCAATCGAGAAAGAGACAGAGAAGAACAAGTACTTCCGGAAGGTGCTCTACACCGGGAAGCATGCCCAGCTGGTGGTGATGTGCCTGCAAGGCGGCGAGGATATCGGCAACGAGGTCCATGCCGATGTCGACCAGTTCTTCCGCATCGAGGAGGGCTCCGCCAAATTCATCTTCAACGGGAAGGAAGAGCATCTCGTTGAGGATGGTGAGGCTGTGATCGTCCCGGCCGGGACGTACCACAATGTTGTCAATGCCTCCAAGACCAAGGTGCTGCAGCTCTATACCATCTACAGCCCGCCGAATCACCCGGATGGCACGATTCACAAGACCAAGGCCGAAGCGGTCGCCGCGGAACACCACTAAGCACGCAACCGACTTCCGAAGCCCACACGACTTCAGGGGTCGGTTCGACAAGAGCCGGGCCAGCAGGCGCTCACAGAGTGAGCGCTGGCCCGGCGCGCGCTACTCGTGCGTACCCAGTTCCTCGCCGGGCTGCAGCTCAAGCTCGTAGAGGGAGCTCTCGCCCGAGATGCTCACCCCGGCGCGCCTGTACAGCCGGGTGGCTCCTGTCAGGTTGCCGGCGTCAACGTGTCCGCCAGCCCGGCGCGCCCCGCTCTCGCGCAGGGCATGGAACGAGTGCAGGAGAAGGGCCAGGCCAAGGCCCTTTCGCCTCCACTCCCTCCGCACGGCCAGCGTGTCCACCCAGCCCATCTCAGGATCATCATCGGAGCAGCGTCGGCAGAGTGAGACGCCGGCGATCTTGTCTCCGTCCACTGCGACGAACCACAGGTCAGGCTCAACAGGGTGGAGCACTGTCGCGCTGTGGCGGAACAGTTCCAGGCCTTGCTCGAAGGGGACCTCCACCGAAGCCCAGTGATCCCGGAACGAGTCCCGCACACAGCGGTAGACCGGCTCCAGATCCTGAGGGCGGCGATAGGGCTGAAGGCGGATCCCTGGCGGCCAGGCGGGCGTTGTAGGAGGCGCTGTCAGATCGATCGTCATGAACCATGATATGCGGACCAGCGAGAATCCGAAGTCCCTGAACAGAGCCACGCTCGCTGCGTGGCTCGGGCGCGTCCCGGCGCGCGGTGCCACGCGCGCGCCCTTCGGCACACGGTCGAGCGCGGCCATCGCCCGATTGAGCGACCAGGCCATCATCGCGGTTCCGATCCCGCGGCCTTCCCATTGCGGGTCCACGCATGCCCAGATCCACGGATGAATCGGGGGATCGGCCGGCGTCCACACCTCGGCGCAACCGACCGGCCTGCCCTCAGGAGAAAAGACCAGCCGCGTGTCCTCGTCCAGGTGGAAGCCGGGAGCCTGCCACTCCCGCAGGTAGCGCTCAACGGTGTAGGTTGCGGCCCTGGACTGGCTGGTCAGCGCCCCGTTCAACATGACGACGACAGTCGGGACGTCTTCGAGGCGCGCCGGACGGACTG
>JAPLGR010000560.1 GCA_026390045.1 Chloroflexota bacterium
GAAGAGCAGCATCAGCAGGGCACACAGGAGGACTTGCGGCCACGCGCGCCATGCGTCGCGCCAGTCCCACGCGCGGCGCTCGCGCAGGCACAGGACAAGCCCGAGGAGAAACACCAGGATGGCTGACACAACGAAGGCCGCGGCGGATGTCAGCAGATGTGCCAGCAGATTCGCCACAGCCAGGTGGATGGCGAGACCGATGCCGGCACCGATCGCCACGCGCTCACTCGGCCGGAGGTGGAACGCCGCCGAGGTAATCAGCCATCCCCCGCACGCCCACAACGCAGTCGTGAGGACCAGCGGGATGATGGATGCGGCCAGGCCATTCACAAACCAATACATCGGATCTCCGAGGCGATCCCGCCGATGGTCAGTGAGATAGCAGCTGAGAGCTCGCGGCTACCGGGGAACCATCAGCCAGACACCTCCCAGGTCCTCGTCCATGCGGTAGTAGCTGTTCAACGGGGCGGCGACACGCCCCGCCCAAACATCATTCTCCTCGCCGAACATGTATTCTGAGCCGCGCAGACTGGTGCCCGGCCGCTCCGTGACGATCAAGCCGAATCGATGGGTCGCCAGATCGGACCTGAACGCCTCCAGGTAGGCCCGGTTGTCAGCCATTGCCATTTCCATCAGGTAGACCTTCTCGTACTCAGGCTCGAGGTCAACCTGCAGGTGCTCGAACGCAATCAGATGGCGCTCGTTGATGAACAGGACCGATTGGCCTGCCTGAGTTGCCTCGGCGACCGCGAGAACGGTTCCAAGTGCCTTGAAGAGGCGATCGCCGCTTACGGTGAAGCGCTGAAGGCGCCGTGTCGCATTCGGCGCGATCGAACGCCATGTAGACGGCGATGACCAACAGGAGGACGAGGTAGGCGTCGAGGTTATGCAGGTTCCCCCCGCCCCCGATCTTGGCACTGACGACCAGACCTCCGGCCAACAGCCCTGCGAGCGCACCAGCAAGCCCGATCCATCGGATCGGGTGCATGCCGCGGCGATGGTATCTCGCCCACAGAATGACCAACAGGATCGGTCCGGCGGAGGCAAGCAAGCTCCCCGGCAGGACTCCGAGCGGATACGTGGCGCTGGGGAGCAGGCGGTACCAAAGCAGGTCCGAGGTGAACGAGGAGCCAAACTCAGCAACTGGATTCCCTGAGAGCGCTGCATAGGCGCGGCCGGCTGCAAAGGCAGCCAGCCCACCGGCCACCGCGTAGGCAAGCGGCCACCCGAGGTAGGTCACCATGCGCCTGCGCGTCCCCGTCAGGGGTTGCTCCAGCAGGTAGAGTGCAATCGCCAGAATCGCAGGGACCGGATACCAGTTGACTCGGCTGATCCCGGCCCAGGCCGAAGCCAGGATGACCACCAGGATCGTCCGACGACGACGCGAGCCCGACGCGCCCATGAGAACGATCCACGCGCTAAGGAGCAGGTGGTAGTAGACCGGCCCCTGCATCAGGAACAGGTAGCAGAAACCGATCAGTGCGAGGCGCGCCAGCCGGTTCTCCAGCCCGCTCTTGCGTGCCAGCGTGATGGATGTCCCCAGCGTGACGATGATCCACAACATCACCTGCCACAGCCGGTGGACCCAAAGTGGCAGGCCACTGACAAGGAAGGGCACCGCCTGCATCAGGTAGCGGCTGGGATGGAGAACCGGCAGGGGAACCGCCTCACCATAAATCCGCCGCGCGAAGAACAGGGAGGCGTTGTAGTAGCGGCTCGCCTCCGACCAGCCCAGCGACAGGGGATAGCTGGAGATCGCCGGAAGGTAGCCTGCTACCTGAAAGGCGACGCCAATCACGATTCCAGCAAGTGCCAGCCGACCGAGGGCGCTTGGCCGGCCGCCTACCTCTGGCAGCAAGAAGGCGCCCAGCAGCGAGAGGAGCCACCACGCGACGATTCGCAGGCTCGCCGGCTCAAAGGCTTTCACCGCCACAACCATGGTGAGAAGGGGTAGTACCGGGAGCAACATAAGGAACAGTGCGACCCCCCACCAGCCGAAGGATGCACCTAACGCCCGCAGTCTGGCCTCAAGGCGATGGAGAAGGACCTGGCGCGGCCCGCGGGTCCAAAACAGCAGGCCGAATAGCAGAAGCCCGGGGATCAGGCTACCGAGGATAACGCTCTGCCACTTGATGGATGTCCTCAGGGCACCGAGGCGATTGGCAAGGTCAACAAGCGCGGCGCTGTTGAGGAGCAGAAAACCGGCTGTGACGGCGACAAGTCGGCGGGTGAGCGCGCCCGGGCGCTGGTTGAGAGCGTCGGTCATCCAGCGACCTGTGATCGGGGACCGCCGTTGGTCCTCGCCGTCACACCCTCCGGACGCCGGCCTGCGGCGCGATCAGTGCGTTCAACCACGGCAGGCTCAAGGCGCCAGCCAAAGGGTAAGCTCGGTCACCATGAACGGTGCGTCCAAGGGCTCTCGCCGGAAGCCCAACTCGAGGGCAAGGGCTTCCAGAGGTTCCTCGAGATTGCCGCGCTGGCCAGGCTCGAATCCTTCGTTGGCGGTCTCCAGGCCGGTGAGAATCGCCGCTGGGACTCGATGGACCTGTATCGGCACCCAAGTCTCCGGCGATTGTAACCGACGCACGATCTGCGCATCCCACGTCCCAGTCAGGACACAAGCAACCGCCACCAGAGAGGTCCAGATGAGCGCGTGCCTCTTCCACCTGGCGACCCGCGATGTCACCATAGCAAGGGTCAGGATGGCAAGCGGTACGCAGGCGAAGAAGTACTGGTACCACGCCGGCGTGGGTGCAAAACCCGTCATGAAGAGCAACACGGTGGCCAGGAACACAAGCAGCAGGGCATGGATGGAGGCGCGGTCGCGCAGGCGAGCCGTCAATCCGAACACACCCAGTGCCAGGGTGCCCACCAGCAGGACAACGTTGCCTGGCTCGGCCAGGACGGTTTCGCCGAAGAAGCCCAACTTCGCCAGCAGTCCATTGTCGGACCAGGAGCGAAGGACGTCGCGGTAGAGGCTATTGAGCTCGGGGTACAGGATGTTGCCGTACGCGAAGGCCTTCGGATCCAAGGCGAGCAGGATGGCGGCCGGCAATCCAGCAACGGCGATTCCAGCCAGGACCAGCGAGGCGTTTCTCCAGCGAGTGCGCAGGGATGCGGGGATCGCAGCCGCGGACGCTATTAGAAGTGGACACAACACCGCGTACGACAGCCGGACGCCGGTCGCCAGGCCAGCCAGCAGGCCAACGGCGACACCAAGCCACGGCCTGAAGCGCCCGTCAATCATTCTGACTTGGAGCAGGACCGCCCCCAGCGCCAGGAGGTTCGCCCAGTCGTGATTCCATGCTTGGCCAGTTGTGTAGGCGACGATCGGCTGGCTGACAAAGACAGCGACCGCAGACCCAGCTGCCAGCCAAGCAGTGGACCTCGACCGCTGGCGGAACTCGCGCCAGACCGCCGCGAACAAGAGCATGGACGCTAACCAGGCAGCCAGCCAGGAAACGATCCTGCCCGAGAGAAGAATGTAGGGGCACAGCCAGACAGCCAGCGCGTTCAGCGGGATCTGGTAGGGCATGTGGTGGTACGGGAAATCCAGGTAGGGAAGCAGGCCCTGCCTGGCTAGCCACCAACCGGCAGAGACGAATTGGTTCTCGTCGTGGCTGAAGGGTTGTGCGATAGCACGGTCAAAGAGCACAACGCCAGCAAGGAGTAGGAAGAGCGCGATCCCGCCGGCCATCAGCCATCGGGTCCGATTGCCACAAACGAAGTGTGGTGGGTGTCGGGGGACTGCCATGCTCTCGATGATCCGCCGCCTCTCGATTCTCTCGGCCGGGACTCGGACCCTCTCCCTCAGGGACCTTCGGTCCTCTCCTTGGACCGGCGAGCCGCAACGACGTCGGAGAGGAACAGCGCACCCGGCAAGCTCGCCAGGACCTCAACCGTTCGCAGCAGCAGTGCAGCGGCCACAGCGCCCGAGACGCTGACGCCTCCGACCTGCGTATAGATGAGCGTCGCCGAGAGCTCCTGCAACCCCAGGCCGCCGATGGAGACGGGAAGGAGCGTGATGAAGTACACCAGGCTCCACAGACC
>JAPLGR010000089.1 GCA_026390045.1 Chloroflexota bacterium
GCCCCTTGACCGTTGGCACGCGGTGGACCCCGAAGGCCTTGGCCGTGGCTTCGACGCCCTGACCAAGGATGCGTCCCAAGGGCGTGCCCTTGCGGATCTCGTCGAACAGCTTCAGGGCGCCCTTGCCGTCGCCGAACTCCAGGAGCTTGCCCTCCATGGCGATGGCGATCGTGTTGCCGGACTCGATTGTGTCCACGCCGATATCGTTGCACTCGCGTGTCATCCGGGCGATGTAATCCAGGTCATCGATGCCGCAGTTGGCTCCCAGCGCCCAGGTGGTTTCATACTCCAGGCACGAGACCAAGTGCTGGCCGTGTTCGTCGGGGTAGATGTTGGAGCACTTGATGATGCAGCCCGGGTGGCAGTTGTGGGCCATCGTGCCTTCTGCGCCGCCGTCCGGGCAGCGTCTGGCGACGACCTCGGCGATGGCCTCGCCCGAGATCTTGGCCGCCCCTTCGAACTGACCAGTGCGGAAGTTGCGGGTGGGGAGCCCGCCGGCCTCATTGAGGATATTGATCAGGATCGCCGTACCGTAGGAAGGCAGGCCGCCGCCCTCCTTGGTCAGATCGTGCTCGAGGATCGCCTCGGTCAGCTTCTTGCGTCCCTCGTCAAAGAGCTTCTGGTCGGCGATCTCGACGCCCGGGCCGCCGGTGTCGTCCACGACAATCGCCTTCACGCCGCGCGCCCCCATCACCGCGCCCATCCCGCCGCGCCCAGCGTAGCGGCCGGGGCGGTTCTCGGTGTCGTTGACCGAGATGCCGGCGTTGGAGAGCTTCATCTCACCAGCCGGTCCGATCCCGATGACGGCCGTGTCCGGATGGGCCTTCCACAAGGCCTCATCCACCGCGTACATCCCCTTGCCCATCAGCGGGGAGGCATCCTCGAACTTGACGCCGTCCTTGGTGATGACCAGGGTGTACCACTTCCCGTCGGCGGGTTGACCTTCCAGGATGACGCCGGCCAATCCCAGGCGGGCGATCTTCTGGCCGGATAATCCGCCGGCGTTCGATTCCTTGATCCCCCCCGTCAGCGGGCTCTTGCCGCCAAAGGAGGTTCGCCCACTGCTGGGCGAAGCCGGCATGCCGGTGACCCATCCGGGAGCGATGGTCAGCTTATTGTTGGGTCCCAACGGATGACAGGTCGGCTCGACCTCAGCCACGGTGATGGCAGACGTCAGACCCCTCCCGGCCCAGCGCGCCCACTTCTCGGGGACCGGTTCGTAGGCTGCCTTTCGGTTGGTCATGTCGATTCTGAGGATTCTGCGTGTCATTGCCGCACCTCCTGTTTCCCTGCTCATGCTTGTTCGTCGGTCGTGTAGGAGTGATGCATCGGTCCTTGCGCCCGCAGCACCTCCTTGAGCGCCTCGCTCATATGCGCGCCATCCCTGTACTGGTAAGGCCACATGTATCCTTGAGAGAAGATCCCAACGTGGTCGCCATGGGCCAGCCGATGCCCCCAACTGGCATTCAGCCCGGGCACATCGCAGAGCACTGCGTTCACAAACACGAAGCTCTTCTCTTCCGGCAGGATACCGAACTGGGCCGCCAGATCACCGAGTGTGGCTCCCCGCTTCAGGTGCACTTGCCGAACGGCTACATGTACTCCCCCGGCTCTTGCCGCCAGAGGGCCGTACAGGGCCAACTCCGCGGTGATGTCTTCCATGGGACCAGGGCCCTTAGAGAGACGTCCGCCCGCTGCGGAGGAGTGCAGCGTACCTTTCCCGACGGGATCGACGTTGTTCGGACTCTATCTGCGACCTGGGGATTCCTTGAGACGAAGGCTAGTCCCCGCCGATTGGCCGGCAGATGCTAGCCCCCAAATCCAGCCGGGTTGCGAGAGCTTGATCCCGAGGGCCCCGCGGCCACGGGCAGGGCGAGGTTCGTCGGTCACTTCTCGCTCATCTCTGTTGCACTGCCCAGCATGCCGCCCGAGCGGTCAGCCCAGCGGCCCGCCGGCGGTCAGGCCGCCATCGACCGTGATCACGGCGCCGTTGACGTAGGCCGAAGCGGACGAGGCCAGAAAGAGCGCCGCGCCGACGACATCCTCGGGCTCACCGAGCCGCTTGAGCGGCGTGCGGGCGGCGACGGCGTCGGCCAGTTCCGGCGAGTGCCACAGCGCAGCGCTGAAGTCAGTCCGAATAAGCCCGGGGGCCAGCGCGTTCACGCGGATCCCGGATGGGCCGAGCTCCTGGGCCAGGGCCTGCGTCAGGAGGATCAGCGCCGCCTTCGACACGCTGTACACGCCGAGCACCTTCGACGGGCGCAGTCCTTCGATTGATGCAATGTTGATGATGCTCCCCCCGCCCCGCTGGCGCATGCCCGGGACCACCTGCTGGCACAGCAGGAAGACGCCGCGCAGGTTGACCTGCATGATCTTGTCCCACTGCGCGGCGGTCGCATCGAGCAGCGGACCGAAGTGCGGGGTCGTCGCGGCGTTGTGGACCAGGACATCGATGTGCCCGCACGCCGCCAGCGCCTTCTCGACAAGGGATGTGATCGCGCTTTCCTCTCCGACGTGAGCGGCGATGCCCAGCGCAGTGCCACCGAGATCGCGAATCTCCGCCGCCACGGCGTCGACCCCGGCCTGCTTGCGGCTGGCGATGACGATCTGCGCTCCGGCGCGGGCGAACCCAAGGGCAATGGCCCGCCCGATACCGCGCGATCCACCCGTAACCAGCGCTACCTTGCCCGTCAAGTTGGTGTCCATGGGTGTGCTCCGTTCGACCGGCGATCATGCCGGTGCTCCCGCCCGGTTCCGAGCGCCCGTGCGGCTACCTTCCGAATGATGAGCGGGCGTGGCAAGAGAGACATAGCCGGCGCGGGCGGGGTCCAACCGGTTCGCCTATCTTACATTCGAACGGGTGAGAAGAAGCGGGAAGAGCCTCCGTGCGCCGGCTCTTGGGCATGCTGCGCACCTGCTCGCGACACTCCTTGCCGGAGAACTGCAACCACCAGTGGGCTACCGCGCAGAGTCGGCCAACCTCCACACTGGCGCACAAGGCCGCGCTGGGGCCGTGTGGCGCGGGCCAGGACCGTGCTTCGCTGGCAGGAGCAGCGAGGATGAGCGGGAGGCCGCCTCGCCGGGCGATTGATCGGGACAAACATGGGCAGGCGAGACGGAGACTATGCCAAAGGCAGGACGCGCTGGACGAACTCAGAAAACGCGGACTCCGTCGTCTGGCCATGGAGCGGCGTCGGATAGACCGTGAGTTGGGTGATGCCGCAAGCGGCGATCTCCGAGATCTGCTCGGCCACTTCATCCGGGCGCCCGAGCAAGGCGTAGCGGCGGACGAGCGGCTCCGGCAGCAGACGGCCGAACTGAAGCACCTGCTCTCGATCCCCAACATTGCGAGGCTTGTCGCCGCGAGCGGCGATGAACTCCCGCAGCGGCTTCAGTCGCTCGTCCCAATCCGGAGTGTAGTCGAACAACTTGCTCCAGTCGGGGTAGACGTGCCACAGGTATGCCAGGATCCAGGGGCGGATCACGTCGCGCGCGGCTTCGAGATCATCGGCCAGGACGACGTTCAAGCGAGCGATGCGCCGCATGCCTTCGGCCGAGCGCCCTGATCGTCCGGCGCCGCGCCGAACTTCGGCCAGCGCCGGATGGAGCACTTCGCTCGAGCCCATGTCGCCCAACATTACCTCGTCGGCTAGCTCACCTGCCAGCCGCAGCATCTGGGGGCTGGCCGAAGCCAGCAGGATCGGGATGTGTGGCCGCACGGCGAAGTTGAGATTGAGGTTGCGTAGAACGAAGGCATCGTCTTCTACGGAGACGGTGTCCCCAGCCCACAGCCGACGGATGGCCTCCACCGCCTGACGCATCGTGCGCACTGCCCGCCTGCGCTCGACACCCATCGCCTCCAGTCCGCTGAAGCCGGCACCAAGGCCGAGGACGGCACGCCCACCACTGACCTCGTCGAGCGTCGCCAGCGCCATGGCGAGCAGCGCCGGATGGCGGGTGAACGGATCGGTAACGCAGGTACCGAGCCGGATGCGGCTGGTGTGCCGGGCGAGATGGGCCAGGCTGACAAACGGATCGCGGTAGAACTTCTCGTCCGCGAACCACAGGTCGTGGAAGCCGGCCTCCTCCGCCAGGTGCGCCAGCCGGACCGCAGTCCCCGGGTCCTGTTCGCCCAGCAGCAGCAACCCGTACTCCATAAGCCCTCCATCCGGGATCCGTCATCGCCTCGCGGCTAGTATACAGAGGAACAGTCGTGCGGCACGGAAAGGATGGGCGAGCGGACTCCACGCGCCGCGTAGGGCCACGGCCACCGGCGGACCAGGGTGCGGGCCGCCTGTTGACACCCGGCCGACGACGCCCTATATTTCAAGTATCGAAAGGTGATTCCGGCTCTTGAAAGAAGACAACCGCTATCAGCACGTCACCCGCTCGGTCGCCCGGGCCCTGACCATCCTGCATCTGTTCACGGTCGGCGAGGCCGAGATCAGCCTGTCGGAGATCAGCCAGCGGGTTGCCCTGCACCAGAGCACCGTCTTCCGCCTTCTGGCAACCCTGGGCGCCGTCGGCTTCACAGAGCAGAACCCGCATACCGGTCGCTACCGCCTCGGCCCGGCCGCTCTTTCGCTCGGCCAGGCGTTCCTGCGCCACTCCGACCTGCGTCAGGTGGCCGAGGCGCCGCTGGCCGGTCTGCGCGACCATTCGTCGGAGACAGTGCACCTGGCAACGCTCTACGGAACCGAGGTGCTCTATCTGGAAAAGCTTCCCGGACTGCACCCCATCGGATTGATGTCGTCGCGAGTTGGCGACCGGGCTCCGGCGCACTGCACCGGGTTGGGCAAAGCTCTGCTTGCCTACCAGCCCGAGGCGGTCGTGCGGCAGACGTTCTCCGATCGCCTGCCCGGCTACACTCCCCGCACCATCACCCGCATCAACGCCCTGCTGGAGGATCTGGAGAAGGTTCGCCGGCAGGGATTCGCTATCGATGATGAGGAGCATGAAGTGGGTGTGGTCTGTCTCGCGGCGCCGGTGTTCGACTCCAGCCGGGTGGTTGCGGCCATCAGCGCCTCCGGCCCCGCCGATCGTATCCGCCAGGAGATGCGCAACCAGGATCTCACCCAGGCCGTCCTTGCGGCGGCGGCCGAGATCTCTGCCAGGCTGGGGAGGGTCGCTGCTCTCCCGGCCACCGGGGCGCCGGCTCCGACGGCTGCGGCCGGCCGCAAGCGAGCGACCCGCGCGCGGAAGTAGGTGTCGCCGTCTATTCCTGCGGCCCCTCAAGGTAACTGCAGCCCGTCCTTGATGGTCCTTGCCCGTCTGGACTATGTAAGGAAAAGGCATCATGCAGCAGACGATGGATCGGATCTTCGAATGCGTCGTCGCCGGCGACCGCCACAGGGCAGTGCGAGCGGTAACGCCGGTGCGAAGCCTGCTGCCGGGATGGGGAGGGCGACCCGCGTAGGACGACCATCCGCTTCGCCCGTTGATCCGCCTCCGGGACAGTGAGGCGTGAGTGCCCGTGCGGTTGACAAGCGCGGCGACCTGCTGTACGCTTTTTACTAGACAAAGCCCTATTTCACTGTACGAAAGAGCCGATGTGTGGTGTGGGCAGCGCCTAAGAGGTTCGCGGCGGTCCAGGTGGTCCTCTGATTCGGGACATCCGGGCCTCGACCGAGCCGCGGCGAGCTCCCCGGGCCGGTCATGTCCGCCAAGGGAAGGTTCAAGGCCCAAGAGAGGCCCCGCGTGCTGAACTCCGACACGTTCCTGCACTCCGTCCTTAACCATCTCAACGTGGGGCTGGTCGTGGTTGACCCAGACGATCGGATCGTCCTTTTCAATCGGCTTGCGGGGGAGATGCTTCACGAAGACCCGGCGGAGCGCTGCGGGTCGACGCTCCTGAGTTGCCATCCGCGCGAGTCGGAAGGCAAGGTCGAGAAGCTGATGGGCGACCTCCGAACCGGCGCACTCGACCACTACGAAGGTTGGGTGAACTACCGAGGCCGCATGCTGTACGAGTACATCTTCCCCATCCGTGGGCCGCAGGGCAAATACCTCGGGATGATCGAGGAACTGCATGATGTGGCCGACGACGTCGAGATGATGCGCCGGTTGGGAGAGCGGAAGGACGTGCATGTGTCCGGGGTTGGGGTGCGGGCCCCTCGGCCGGCGGAATTCGGCGACGAGAATCGAGCCACCCATCGCTAGGTCCCGTTCTTGTCGGCGAGGGGCTGTCGCGGAGACGCCGCCACCGCGGGTCTAGCGTTCTGCCCCCGCCCCGATCATGGGCGGACAACCGTTGGCCCCAGCATGATCCCGGCGGGGGGCGGCCGCCCGGAACCTCGCTCTCGGGAGGAGTCGGATGCCTGATGTCGTCACGTTCGGGGAGTGCATGCTCCGTCTTTCCCCGCCGGACTTCCAGCGCCTCGAACAGGCAACGCAGCTGAACATTACCGTCGGGGGTTCTGAGCTCAATGTCGCTGCCGGTGTCGCGCGGCTTGGTTTGACCTCCGCCTGGGTCAGCCGCCTGCCCCAGAACCCTCTGGGGCGCATGGTGCGCAACAAGGCGCGTGAGATGGGCGTCGACACCTCCCACCTGCTGTGGACCAAGGACGATCGCCTCGGGTTGTACTTCGTCGAGTACGGTGCCTCGCCGCGGGCCAGCAGCGTGCTGTACGACCGCGGCATGTCGGCCATCGCCAACATACGGCCCGGCGAGGTGCGCTGGCCGAAGGTGTTTGAAGGCTGCCGACTGTTTCACGTCAGCGGCATCACGCCGGCGCTGAGCGACAGCGCGGCAGCCGTGACGGCCGAGGCCATCAAGGCAGCCAAGGCCGCCGGCGCGCGAGTGAGCTATGACCTGAACTACCGCGCCAAGCTGTGGAGCCAGGAGAAGGCGCGCCAGATTCAGACTCCCTTCATGAACGACGTGGACATCCTGATCACGACCGAGGAAGACACCGAGCGCGTCTTCGGCATCACCGGCGAGGACTATCGCCAGGTAGCCAAGAAGCTGGCCGAT
>JAPLGR010000564.1 GCA_026390045.1 Chloroflexota bacterium
GTCCTGAAGCGGCTTCAGGCGTTGCTCGGTGAACGCGGATACGATCTGAATCGCATCAAGCCGCTTACGGCATCGCATCGGGTCTACGACGGAGAAGGCTATGCGGCTCTCCCCAATCCGCTCTTGGACGTGACAGAGGTCATCGGCGTACGCATCATCACGGTCTTCCCTAACATCCGGCGGGCGCTGGACTCCCTCGCACCCCTTCCACTGAACCCGAGGCAGATCGACCGCCCAGTTCCCGCCGAAGTGCTGTCCGTGCTCGCACACAGCGAGATCTTCAAGCAGGCCTACTTCGTCGGCGACCGCCGATGGCTGAAAGTCGAGGATCGACGCCTGATTCCGGAGAAACCCCTCTGCTTGGAGGAGGAGGAGGCCGTCGCGGCCTGGATCCCGGTGCGGAACACGCTAACCGAGTTCTGCCAACGGTACGACCAGTTCCTTGATCGAATCGAGGGGCGCCGTCATTTGTCTACTCCGCGGTAGAACGCGACACACGACGCCTCAGGCGGCTTGGATAGGGCACTCCTCGAGCGCACGCTCACCCACTTCGACGAGACAACCGTCAGGGAGACACTCTCCCTGATCGCCGGCCCCAGGCCGGATCCAGCGATCCGGAGCATCCTGCAATCCGAGATTGTCCCGTCCGCCATCGCGACAGGCACAGACCTACAGGTTGCAGCGGCCCTCGCCAGCGCAACGGAACGGCACAGGGCATAGTCGCGGAGTCGCGAGGAGCCATTCCCATGATGTATGCGGGCTCCCCCTGCACGCGCCCCCCAGCTTCCCGAAGCGGCCAGCGCGCTTCCACAACTGGCGCATGATGCCCCGTCTGGCAAGAAACGCTCAGGCCGGTTTCATGGATTGCCTGCGCGTGATCAGTTGAGAGCACCCGAAACGGAGTCCGTGGCAAAGCCTCGCCATAGTCTGGTGCCGTTTCCTAGCCTGCTCTAGCATTGGCTTCAGCCCATTCACAGGCCTTGCGCAGCGCGCGTTCCATCTCGGCATCCGCTCCAGGTAGAAGCTCCACTGGCCCGGCCTTCTCAAGGATCTCCAAGACGCGATCATGGGCCACCTGGTGTCCCATCTTGGCTCCCGCATTGATCCACTGTTCAATCGTCTGCCGCCGGAACAGCGTTGGGAAGTACATCTCCTTCCTGAAGTACTTCACCGTGTGATCCGTCTGCAGGAAATCACCCTTATGCCCCACTTCACGGATGAGATCTACCGCCAGTGTATCGTCCGTGATGGCGATGCCTTCCAGAACCCGCTTGATCATGTGCGCGATCTCGTCACAAATCACTACGAACTCCTGAGAGCCATACAGGCCGAAGCACAACGTCCCCAGGCTCTGGCTCATCGTCATACCCGCCAGACCATTGAGCAACATGCCCATCATCGCCTCGGAGGCGGCTTCAGCATCCGGCGTCTTGCCTTCCACGCCGCCCCCCATTCCATAGACCGGCAGGTCATAGAGATGCGCTAGCTGGATCACAGCAACCTTGCCCAGGTTCTGCTCCGGGCTGTCATACGTTACCTGGGTGGTCCTCATGTCGAAGACGTCGGTATCGGGCTTCAGCACCACCGGCGCACCTGGCTTGATCATTTGCGTCAGGACCAGGCCAAACAGAACCTCGGCAATTGTGAGGACCGTCGTGCCGGCCACCGTGGCCGGAGACGTCGCTCCCATCAATGGCCCCGGGGCATACAGGATCGGCACTCCTGCCTGCACTGCGTCGATGATGCCTTCATGCATCTTGACGATTTTCAAAGGCGAAATCGGCGTGAGGATGCCCATCACGCTGGGCCTGTGAAGCAACTCGTCCTCTCCACCCGAGGCCGCCGCAGCGAGTCCCAGCAAGTGCTGGGTAAAGGGCCTCTCCAGGATCGTGATCACCGATGGCTTGGTCGTGTTTCGGAAGATAGCATCGAAATCGTGGAAGAAGATCTGGTGGGTCGGCTGGTCGCCCGACATACAGATCGTCTGAACCCAGTCGATATTTGGCAGGGCATGGCCCACTCGCGTACTGTTGATCATATCCTGCTTGGTGGGCTGGCGCGGCCGTGACAGATCGTAATCCCAAAAGAAGGGCTCCGATGTTCCGCCCATGCCGTAATACACCCGCCCAACCTCAAGGAGCATATCCATGTCCGGGTCATTGCGTCCATGTAACACAAATGAACTCGGCGCCGATTTGATGGCGGCATCCACGATATCGCTCGAGATGTGGATCGTGCGTTTCTCGCGGTTGACCGATGCCCCACCCTTCCGGCAGATGTCAAGGATCAGATCCGAATCAGTGAGGATCCCGGGATCCTCCAGCAAGGAAAGTGCAGCCTTGTGAATGCGTTCCAGCTCGCTATCGGATAGTATGCGGAGGCTTCCGCCTCTTGCTCCAGTCTTCATAGCGTTTCATCTCCTCGAAGACGAGTTGGAGATCCATTCCGGCGACCAGGTGCCGGGTACATCTGCTTCCTGACCCAGTCGCCACAACCGGATCCCTCGCGGGCTGTCGCGTCCTAGCTGCCCATCAGACTCCTGCCCGACCTCACCGTACGGCTGGCATCTGGCGCACAGCCATCGACGCCGATCTCTTTAGCGAACGCGTCGGTCAATGACGCCCCAATCTGAGGGGCACGACCCTCACTGGCTAGTTAGGGATGTCTGTTGAATCACCCCGTGCACACTCCGCGGTCTAGCTCATAGGAGTTCATATCCGAGAGCAAGCGATCTGAGGAGAGGGGTTGTGTGGTCATGTGAGTGACGATGCAGCCCGCACATGGAAGGGCCCATGATCTGCAAACGATTACATAACCAATCGCCATTGTACAAGTGGAAAGACCGCGAGTCAATGACGTTCCGAGCAGGTTCAGCCGCTTGACGACGACCCCCCGCTATGCTATCGTGGTATTGTGCAATCGTTCTCATAGAGGCACTAGCGACCTTCGCCCCTCGGCGCAGACTCGCTCGTCCCTCGTTGCTGGTTGAGGCTCGTCTCTTGCGGAGCTCACGCACATGCGCCTGGCCCTCTCCGTCCAGACTCCGGAGGTCTCGATATCCCTTCCTGTTGCCCTGCTCTCCGGAACCTGGCCGGAGAAGGTGGACAAGGCGGCGCAGCTCGGGGTCGAAGGACTCGAGCTAATGACCGCCGACCCGTCCCAGGTCGATGTCCACCTGCTGCGGTCAGTGATGGTAGCGCGTGGCATAGCGGCGGTCGCCGTCGGTACCGGCGCCGCCGTCATGCAGGCCGGCCTCTGTCTGCTCCACGCCGACCCGGACCTTGCTGCCCGC
Organism: Chloroflexota bacterium; assembly: GCA_026390045.1. Classification (GTDB taxonomy): domain Bacteria; phylum Chloroflexota; class Anaerolineae; order Anaerolineales; family E44-bin32; genus DYJB01. The sequence goes on from JAPLGR010000564.1 coordinate 3,293, forward strand.
GCCCGCATCCGCCTGAACGAATTCATCACATTTGCCGCTACCGTGGGCGCGCCGCTGGTCACGATCGGCAGCTTCCGCGGTAGGCTGGCGCGCGCAGC
>JAPLGR010000622.1 GCA_026390045.1 Chloroflexota bacterium
GTGCGCCGCCAGCAGGCTGATCGTGCGCGCTTCGCTCCAATCGTCGCTGGCGCGTTGCTGGGTGATGGTCATGGTCGCCTTGGCACCCATCAAGCCCGTCTGGGGTGGCCGAACGCCCTCGGGCTTGGCTGCCATGCGGAGGTGGGCAACACCTGCTTGGACTCTACGGCAAGCCGCCGGGGGAGCCAAGCACTCCCGAAGGTCCAGGGCGCCGGGTCAGCTTCAGCAGGTTGCTAGCCCGCATGCAGATGGCGCTTGAACAAGCTCCCATCGTAGTAGAGCGCCTCTCTTGTGATCTTGCCCCCGCTTGTCCGAAGGAGCGATGCAATAGGAACCGAGGCGGGTTCACCGGTCCTCGTGCTATCAGTGTATGTTCCCTGGAGGGCCGCGAACTGCCCATCCGCGGAGACGAAGAACGAGTGGATGCTGAAGCGAAACCCCTCTCTGCGAAAGGAGGAGGCGAGCTCATCCCTCAACTGGCTGATCTTCGCGTGAACCTGGACCGCAAAATCGATGTAGTCGGCGTCCTTGGAGAATAGAGAAAGATAGGCGCCTGCATCCTTGGCCTGGTAGGCGGAGATGTAAGCTTTGACCAGAGAGTCGGCCACGTTCGAAGGGGATCGAGGCTCATCGGCAGTCAACGTCGTTTCCTTGCTCCTGGCGGGTGTCGCTCGGTCGGCGGTGGCGCATGCGGCCCAACGAGTGGTTCTACTCGCCCCGCAACGGGTGATGTTTCGCGCTTCAAACTCGCGAGCCATCATCCGTTCCTGGTGGGAATAGGCTGCACCAGCTCCTGGTTGGGGATTCGTGATGCCAAACAGGACGAATCTAGTCCAATGCCCGCTGGAGGGCAAACTCGACTCACTGCATTGCGTTTGCTGTTTCACCCCTTGCACAACTGCCGCGTCTGCAAGGTGAATGCGTGTTACACTGAATGTGTAGTTGAGAAAGCGGTTCTTCCGTTGGATCTAGGCCGCCGACCCCTTCGTGGGCTGGTGGTCAATCAATTCCCGGCCGTGCCTGAGGAGGCAGTGAGGAATGGAAATCAGACTCTATGTAGGGAACCTGGCGAAGTCGACCACCCAGGACGAAATCACCGCTCTGTTCGCGCTGGAAGGCGAAGTCACCTCGGTTGATCTGGTCAAGGACCGGAACAGTGGCCTGTCCAAGGGCTTTGCCTTTGTCACTATGACTTCACAGGAAAGCGCAGATAAGGCTATCGCCAAGTACAACGGCTACTCCATGGCGGGGAATGCGCTCAAAGTCAACGTCGCCAAGCCTCGTGTGGAACGCCCGTAGACAAACTGGCACTGGCGCGGAATACACAAGAACCTCGCCGAAGGGCGAGGTTTCTTTGTCCTCACTTCATCCATGACCGGCAAGCCCACACATATCCACTTCGTCTTTCGGGCGGCCGGCGTCGCCTAACGGCCTCGAGCTAAGCCGCCCCGCAGAAGCGGGCGGCCATCGTCTCCTGTACGGCACGGCGGCGGGCCTACCGACGCACAGCCCGCCGGGTCAGCTTTGGCGAGAGCCTGTGCGAAAACACCAGAATCGCGAATCGCGTTCCCACTGGAGGCCAGTGTCGCGCGCCTGTAGTGCGCTCAAGCCCCACATCCGTGTCAGTCCGCGCAAGCGCTAAGGGACAGGTCCCCACCGGTCCGACTTTTCACACAGTCTGGCGAGTTGTTGAGCGGCTCGCCATCAACCACATTGGCGCACTCCATTCGAGAAAGCGCTCTCTGACTTTCGCCGCAATCTGGCGGTCGGTCATCTTGTCGACTGTCTCAACACCAACAATCCGCCTGCCGAGTCCCTTGATCTCAAGACGCTTCTTGAGCTCGCCCTTTGCCTCACCAGGGCCAAACAGCAGAATCGCCTCGGCCTCACGGATATTCGAGATTACCTCGTCATAGTATGCACTCAGATGGTCCTCGAATCGCCTGTCTCGCTGGTCCTCTGGAGTGACTTCCAGGGATTGGTGTGGACCCTTTGATCGTGAACCCCCGGCGAAACGGACATGAGGCTCCATGTGGGACTTCATCGTCAGCACGATTTCCTTGCCTTCCCCCACGATAGCCACAACTACTGCCTTGCGATGGTCAATCCACAAGCCCACTACTCTCTTCATGAGGCTTCTCCTCCGGCCGAGCCGCCCAACGGCCTCGAGCCAAGCTGCCCTGCGGAAGCAGGCAAGCCAATTAGGACTCTACGCCTCGCCGGCGGGCACGACAACAAGCCCCGAAGGCCCAGCACAAGGTCATATCCACTGAACAAGAAGCCCGCTTGGAAGCGGGCATTTGAGCGCGAAGTTGAGGTGGGCCGTACAGGACTTGAACCTGCAACCTTGTGCTTAAAAGGAACCAGGATGTAAGACCAGGTTCGCTCATCATCCCCTTCGCCCTCGAACAATGGGCTGAAGCGTGATCAGCCCGTTCTTAGGCGAGTTGCGGACTTGCACGGCGAGCGGAATAGGACATCACCAACGCCACCAGAGAGATGGTCAGCAACGGCAGGTGCATCACGCCCATCCAGACCAGGTCGGGGTTAAACCAGTGGGTCAGATTGAACAACCCATAGAGCAGCCCATTGAAGGCGGTTACTCGAAAGGCGAAGCTATCCACCGTAGGGTAGGCCAAGACAAGCAAGAAGAGAAACACCGGCGTCATAAAGCAGTAGGTCAGTCCGTAGTCGGGCGAGGTGAGCAGCAGAAGTGGGTTGAAGTTGGGGAGGACTTTGCTCCCCCCCGCCGCAAGCGGCGACCAGAAGACCAGCAGCGCCAGTGGGAGCAGAATCCAGCGCCAGGCGGGGACATTCCGAAACGAGACTTGAAGCCTTTCCTTCCAGGCCACCCACAGCCACAGCAATCCAAGCAGAACGGCAGTGACCAGTGCTCCGGTTTGTACGGCGAGGCCGTACTTCTCCGTGACAGCGTGGGTTTGCAGGGCAGCGATGATGAGATAGTTCAAACCGAAATAGGTCGCCATCACGCGCCCGGCGACCTTTGAGCGGAAGAC
>JAPLGR010000361.1 GCA_026390045.1 Chloroflexota bacterium
CGTCGGAAGTCCTTCGAGTGACGCCATGCGCCTGTACAGATCGGTTCGTGAGAACGCCTGGCCGTCGTCAACGTACGTCCGACCCTCGACGGTGAGCAACGCCGGGACAACCGTCAGGTCGAGCGCCGCAGCCTGGTCGGCCGGAACATCGCCCGTGCTGTCGGTCACCACTGCGACACGCCCTGCACGAGAGCGGTTCATGCGACTTCCTCCTCGGTCTCCAGCACCACAATCCCGAGCGCGTTCAGACCGACAAACGTGGCCAGGGAGGGACCGTAGGTCAAGACGGAGAGCGGTGTACCCGGATGCATCGCCTGCAGTCGCTCAACGATCAGGCCCGTCTCCTCGTTCAAGGGGGCCTGGCTGTGCAGCAGTGCCAAGTGGTCGACGGTTGAGAACTCAGTCACGAACTCGAGCAGCTTCTCGAGCGCCCGTGTCCGCGACCGGACCTTTTCCATGGCGACGATGCGCCCGTCCTCGATGGTCAGAAAGGGGATCACGCCAAGCATGTTGCCCAGGACGGCCTGGGAGCGGCTGACGAGCCGGTTGCGTTCAAGGTAGGCCATGTCGTCGAGGAAGAACACGGTGTACAGCCGCGGCATCATCCCCCGGACGACGCGAACGATCTCGTCGGAGGAGGCATCACGCGCCGCGGCCTCCGCTGCGGCCCGCACCAGCAGCCCCAGGCCAAGGGACACAGCCTGGGAGTCGATCACCTGGATGTTGCAGCGGCCCAGGAAGTGCAGGCTCGCCTGCCGGGCATTCTCATACGTCCCGGTCATCAGCGAGGAAGTGTGAATGGAGACGATCTGATCGGCGTCCCTTTGCAGCTGCGTGTAGATTTCCGTGAACGCTTCGACGCTGGGGGGTTCCGCCACGGGGGCCGGCGTGCACGCGTCGAACAGCGCCCGGGCAGAGGCGACCTCGGCATAGGGGTCGTCGGTGAGGCTCATGTTCCCGCAGCGCAGCGTCATCGGCGCAACGGTCACAGGATGCCGGTGCAGGAAATCCGGGGAAGAGAAGCGTGCTGCGCTGTCGGTGACGATGCGAACGCGGGCCACGATTACTCCAGGGACGCGATGAATTGGTAGTGGGGTTGCCCGCCGCGGACGATCTCCACCTCCACTCGGGGCCAGGTCTCTCGAACGCGATCGGCGATCTTGTTCGCCTGGATGGCCGTCAGGCCTGCGCCATAGTACAGGCTGATCAGCTCAGCGTTGGGGGCGCCTGCCTTTTCCAGCACCTGCAGTAGTGCGGCCTCCAGGTCATCGCCGGACACGGCCAGCTTCCCATTGAGCAGGCCGATGACCTGGCCCTCGTTTGCCTGGACGCCGTCCAGCTCGACGCTTCGTGTCGCCACAGTCATCTCGACTGTCTTGACTTCGCCGACAGCTTGGCCCATGGCCTGCGAGACCGCACCGATCTCACCGTCCGGATCCAGAGCGAGCAACGCGGCGATCCCCTGCGGCACAGATGTTGTGGGGACGACCGCCAGCGACTTGGACGTCAGGCCGGAGGCCTGCTCGGCCGCCAAGACAATGTTCTTGTTGTTCGGCAGGATGATGACGCGGTCGGTGGGAAGCGCCTCCACGGCGCTCAGGATGTCCTTCATGCTCGGGTTCATGGTCTGGCCGCCCTCGACGATGGCGGCCACACCCAGGCTGGCGAATACCTCGGCGATCCCGGACCCCGGGGCTACAGCCACCACTGCCAGCTGGCCGGGGGTCACCGGTGCCAGCTTGAACACGCTCGAGCCCGGCTGCCCCGGCTGCTCGGCCATCTGCTCCATCAGGTTCTCGAACATCACACGATTGATCGTGCCAAGTGACTCGACGTACTTCTCCGGCTCAGCCTTGGCGTGCGTCGGGACATGGATGTGCATCCGGTAGATGCCGTCGCCCTCGCCGACCTGGATGGAGGTGCCGATCTCTTCCAGCCGTGCATAGAAGGATTGGATGTCGAGGGAAGAGGATGGGCGGAAGTCGATGACCACTTCCCAGTCCTGCCCCGGCTCAACTGACTGGGCCGCATCCTGGAGTTTCAGGGCGCTCAGAGGTTGGACGGTGGCCAGGGCCCGGTCGAGGGGAAGGCCGTAGATGAAGCGCAGCATGCCCTCCAGGATGAAGAACAGACCCTTGCCTCCAGAGTCCACCACACCCGCGTCGCGCAGGACAGGCAGCAGATCCGGGGTGCGCTGCACCGATGCGTCGGCTTCTTCGACGACCCGTTCAAGGATGTCGAGGGCCGACGTGGCGCCCCTGTCCAGGGCTTCCTGGGCAGCCTGTGCGCTGTCCTTGGCGACGGTCAGGATGGTGCCTTCCACGGGGTGCACGACGCCCTTGTAGGCCGTGTCGCGCGCCTCGGCAAGGGCGTGTGCAAACGCCTCGGCATCCATCATGGATTCGTCATCAATCGAGCGCGCCAAGCCGCGCCAGAGCTGGGACAGGATGACGCCCGAGTTCCCCCGCGCGCCCATGAGGGCACCGTGGGCAAGCGCCTTGGCAACCTTGCCGGCCGAGGGCTCGCTGCTGTCCCCCAACGCATCGATCGCCGACTGCATGGTCAGCGTCATGTTCGTGCCGGTATCTCCGTCCGGCACCGGGAAAACGTTCAGGGAGTTGACGATCTGTTGGTTCGTACGCAGCCAGGTCAGGGCCGCCTCGGTCAGCTGGCGGACCATCCGGCCGTCCACCGACCGATAGCGCTCGCCAAGTTCGCGGCGCTGGTCCTCCGGGGGGCGCGTGCCTCCGTTGCTCATGCCGTCTGCTCCCCTCGCCTCAGTCCACGTCGCTGACCCGGAGGTCCTGAACGTGGATGTTGACGGAGTGGATCGGCATGCCCAAGGAGCGCTCCACCTGGTAGCGCACGGTGTGTGCAACGCTGTCGGCCACCGAGGAGACGCGCGTGCCGTACTCGACTACGATGAACAGCTCGATACACACCTGCCCGTCGATGATGCGGATCTCAACGCCGCGCCGGGGGTCCCGGGCGAGCAGGTAGACAATGCCGTCCACCAGGTTGCGCGACGCCATGCCGACCACGCCGTAGGACCGCAGCGCGGCCTGCGAGGCCAGGGTGGCGATCGCCTTGTGCGTGATGATCACGCGGCCCGGTGGCAGGGAACGGTCGCTCATTGAAGCGTGGCCTCCGTGACAGGAAAACACCGTTGATGGCCGGTGGGTTCCTGTGGTATCATTCGTGCCGCTCGGTCAGACCAAGATCGTCCTGAAAGGATCCAGTCCCAATGGCACGTTGCGAACACTGCGGCAAGACTACGACGTTCGGTCACCTGCGCAGCTTCTCGATGAACACTGCCCGGCGTACCTTCCGCCCGAACCTGCAGAAGGTCAAGGTGATGGAAGGCGGACGGCTTGTTCACCGGACCCTGTGCGCCAAGTGCATTAAGCGCCTCGGCCGCGCCTGACCGGCGATTGCGCACTGCGCACGCTCGAACCGTCGCTCGGCCGCCCGCAAGGCGGCCGAGATGCTTTCCTAGGCCGGGATCCGCTGGATCGAAGCTCGCAGGCTCTGCAGCCCCGCCCGGATCCCTTCCGAGTGCTTGAAGATGGCGCTGGCCGCAATCAGGACGTCGGCGCCAGCCTGAACGACCTCTGGTGCGGTCTTCGGCGCAATGCCACCGTCCACGGCGATGAGGGCCGAGGTCAGTCCCTTGTCTCGCCAGGCACGCACCGTGCGGATCTTGTCCAGCAACGGGATGTACTTCCCCCCTGAGAAACCCGGATCGACGGTCATGATCAGAACCAGGTCCAAGGAGCTGAGCACCTCGGACAGGGTCGTCGCCGGCGTGCTGGGGTTCAGCGAGGCCCCGGCCTTCATACCGAGGCCGCGGATGGTCTCCAGGGTGCGGTGTAGGTGCGGGCAGGTTTCCTGGTGGACCGTCAGCCAGTTGGCGCCGGCGTCGGCGAATGCACTCAACAACCGCTCGGGCGCCTCAATCATCAGGTGCACGTCCAGCGGCAGGCTGGTGGCCCGCCGACAAGCCTCAACAATGAACGGACCCATGGTGAGATTGGGCACAAAGTGTCCGTCCATGACGTCGATGTGGAACCAGTCCGCCCCTGCCTGCTCGGCCTCCTTGAGCTGATCGCCCAGACGTGTGAAGTCGGCCGAGATAATCGAGGGGGAGAAGAGGATCGGCTGGGTCATAGGTCCCAATCATACCTTCGGGCAGACGTCTTTACAAGGCAGGGCCCCGCAGGCGGGAGGGCTGGCCGGTCGGGTCTGTAATCCGGATGTAAGGTGTTCGCGGCGAAGCCTGTAGGATACTTGGAGTGGGTCGCTGCAGTTCGGCAGACATGTCCTCGCGTTGAGCGCGGGGAGACCAACTGCAGCAGCCTGGAGGACAGGTTGAGCGCGTTCGGGTTGGCCCTTAGCATGAGCAGCGAGTGGTTGGCGGGCGTTGCGCCGCTGGCGCTTGCGCTTCCGCTACTCGGGTTCTTGGGCCGACTGGGCGGATCGGGAAATGGCACCCGGCCGTTGCGCCCAGAGACCCGCGTGGCCGAGCTGGAGCATGAGCTCGAGCGCCTGCGCACGGTCATCCGGCAGACCGCCAGCCTGAACGCGACGTTGAGCCATGATCGAGTCCTCGAGCGCGTGCTGGACGTGTGCGCTTCGGCCATCAGCAACGGGAATCCAGAGGACCAATGGCTGGTCAGCGTGCTCCTGCTGGTGGCTGGCGAGAACCTGGAGGTCGAGACCGCGCGCGGGTTGACCACGGCGGATCTGCGCGTTCGGCTGCGAGGCGAGAGTGGAGCCACGGAGCGCGCGCTGACGTCGGGTCACTTGGTGGCAATTGAGGATCCGGCGCGCGACCCTGAGCTGCAGTGCTTCGCCGGTCTGCACCAGTGCAAGTCGGCTGTGTGTGTGCCTCTGGTCGTTGGGCTGGAGGTGTACGGCCTACTCCTGTTCGCGCATCCGAATCCCACCTTCTTCTCACCGGACCGCGTCGAGCTGCTCGAGTCGATTGCGCAACAGGCGCTGGTCGCGCTGCAGAACGCGAAGCTGTATATGGATCTGCAGCAGGAGAAGGAGAACTTGACGGAAGCGCAGGAGGAGGCGCGCAAGAAGCTGGCGCGCGATCTGCACGATGGCCCGACGCAGTCGGTCGGCGCGATCGCCATGCGAGTCAACTTCGCCCGGCGTCTGATGGAACGGGATGTCAAGGCCGCTGCCGACGAGCTGTTCAGGATCGAGGAGCTGGCGCGGCGGACAACGAAGGAGATTCGTCAGATGCTGTTCACCCTCCGGCCGCTGGTCCTGGAGACGGAGGGTTTGGTGTCCGCACTCCAGCACTTGGCCGGCAAGATGGACGAAACGCACGGCCAGCAGGTCCTGGTCGAGGCCGACCCGGGTGCAGTGGATGACCTGGAGATCGGCAAGCAGGGTGTGTTGTTCTACATTGCTGAAGAAGCGGTGACCAACGCCCGAAAGCATGCCAAGGCAAGTCACATCTGGGTGCGGCTCAGGCGAGAGGGGGACCTGCTGACCCTGGAGATCCAGGATGACGGGGTCGGGTTTGATGTTGCCCAGGTCGAAGCGAACTATGAGCAGCGCGGCAGCCTGGGGATGATCAACCTGCACGAGCGGGCCGAAATGCTGAACGGGCTCATGCGCATCGACTCTGCGCGGGGCAAGGGCACGCGCATCCTGGCGCTAGTGCCGCTCACCCCGGAGGAAGCCGACCGTTTGCACCGGCCCGGCTTCGCCGCCTGACCTCTATCCATCTCTGCCAACCGACGATCAACTAGGAGCTCCCGCCGAGTGGGACGTCGCGGCGGCTTGCCTCGCGGCTCGCGAGCTGCCCGCAGCCGGCCTGGATGTCGATCCCTCGGCGCAGGCGGATCGTGGCCGGGATGCCCTGCAGTCTCAGGGCATCCCGGAATGCCTGGGCCCGATTGCGGGATGCGGCGCTGCCTGAGTAGCCATGCGTTGGGTTCAGGGGGATCAGGTTCACGTGGCAGGTCAGGCCTCGGGCGAGGCCTGACAGCGCGAGCGCCTGCGCGGGGCCATCGTTGATGCCCTCGATCAGAGCCCACTCGAAGGAGATGCGGCGGCGGGTGGACTGCACGTAGCGCCGGCAGGACTCGAAGAGCGGCTCCAGCGGGTAGCGCGCGTTCACAGGCAGCAAGCGCGAACGCAGTTCGTCGGTGGCGGCGTGAAGTGACACCGCCAGGTTGATCTGCCGCTGCTCGGCGGCGAACCGGTCGATCCCCGGGATCAGCCCGACGGTTGAGATCGTCATCCTGCGTTCCCCGAATCCGAATCCGTGTGGATCATTCAGGCGGTCCAGGGCCGCCATCGTCGCCTCGTAGTTGTGGAATGGTTCGCCCATGCCCATGACAACGATGTTCGTCAGGCGCTCCTGACGAGCGGCGGCCAGGACCTGCGCCACGATCTCGCCAGACGACAGGTTGCGGCGAAGGCCCATCTGCCCCGTGGCGCAAAACGCGCACCCCATGGCACATCCGACCTGGGTGGAGATGCAGACCGTCCGGCGCCGCTCATAGCGCATCAGGACGACCTCGATCGACTCGGCATCGGGGAGGGCGAACAGCGTCTTGCGTGTGCCGCCGTCCGAAGACATCGAGTCGGCGAGAGGCCGCAATCCCTCGAAGTCGAATGCCTCGGAGAGGCGCTCCCGCAGTGGCTGCGGCAGATCCGACATAGCCTGCGGCGCGGGCGTCAGGCGAGCGTACACGTGGTTCCACACCTGCCGGGCGCGGTAGGCCGGCTCACCCCACTCCTGCAGGAGGGCGGTCAGATCGGGGAGACTCAGATCGTAGATGAGCGGCCGGACCACGCGCACCTCGCTAGCCCAGCATGGCCCTGCGGACGTCCAGCAGGTTCTCGAAGACCCAATCCGGCTTGTGCGGGCTGGCGGCAAGGATCTCGCGTGTGTCGGGTGGCGTTCGGTCGCGGTCTCAAGCAGTGAGATCAGAGCTCCGGCGCCCGGGAGCAGGCCGCGTTCACTGGGGAAGGTCGGGTCGAGGTTCGTGGCGACGAACATCGCCCCTGCCCGGATGGCCAGCGTGGCCTCCGTGAGCTTCCCCCACGTGACGTCCCGATCCAACGCGGCGACGACCGCTACGGCTTCCGAAGCCTTGTGCACGAGTCGGAAACCGGCACGGGAGAGCGCTGAGGTCAAGGCATCTTCACCAACGACGAGCACTGGCGACCCCGCGGGCAACTCGCGATGCAGGAACGATGCGGCCGCGTCCGCCGACGTCAGGACCTCCTTCTCATTCGGCTCGAAGCCGACCTGCCTCAGCCGCCGAGCCACATGTTCGAAAGAGGTTGTGGCGTTGTTGGTGGCAAGGACAAAGGGGATCCCCTTGCGGCGCAGGCCTCCGAAGAACTCGGCCACACCTGGCAGGGGTCTCTCACCGCGCCAGAGCACGCCGTCCATGTCGCTGATGACGGCGCGGATCTCGTGAAGGTCAGTCATGGATGCTCCGATGGCGATGCATGGCGAGAATGGATTGTGTGGCCCTTGGTGCCGGCTGGACACGTAAGGGGGATTGGAAGAAGCACATTATGCCGTACAACACAACGCCTCCGGCTGGAAGCCCGAAGTGGGCCATGCCGGAGGCGCAGACATCCGAGCAATCTCAGGCCGCATCTGAGAGTGTCGAGGGCGGCTCCAGCGGAACGACGTTCCCCTCGGCATCCAACAGCTGTGGCAGGGTTCCCTCGCGCATGACCGCCTCATCGACGATCACCCGCCGCACCTCCCGCCGGGAGGGGATCTCGTACATCACGCGCAGCAGCGCGGTCTCAATGATGGCGCGCAGGCCGCGGGCGCCGGTCTCACGGTGCAGGGCCATCGCCGCGGCCGCATCCAGAGCGGAGGGGGCGAACTCAAGGTGGACGTCATCCATCTCGAACAGCCGCTGGTACTGGCGAACCAGCGCATTGCGAGGCCGGGTGAGGATTGCGCGCAGGGAGTCCAGGTCAAGCGGGTCGACGCTGACGGTGACCGGCAGCCGACCGACCAGCTCGGGGATCATGCCGTAGCGCATCAGGTCATCCGGCGTGACGAGACGCAGGAGTTCGTTGTCGGTCAGCTTGCGCGCTTCCTCTTCGACCCGCGTGCCCGGGAAGCCGAGCTGCCCTCGACGTCCGACGCGTTCGCCGACGATCTCCCCAAGGCCATCAAACGTTCCGCCGCAGATGAACAGGACATCGCTGGTGTTGACCTGGATGAACTCCTGCTGGGGGTGCTTGCGGCCACCCTGAGGCGGGACGTTGACGATCGCGCCCTCGATGATCTTGAGAAGTGCCTGCTGAACTCCTTCGCCGGAAACGTCGCGCGTGATGCTCGGGTTATCGCCGGTCTTGCGCGCCGTCTTGTCCAGTTCGTCGAGGTAGACGATGCCGCGTTCGGCGCGCGGGATGTTGAAGTCGGATGCCTGGAGCAGCCGCAGCAGGATGTTCTCGACGTCCTCGCCGACGTAGCCGGCCTCGGTCAGGGCCGTGGCGTCGGCGATGCAGAACGGGACGTCCAGGCGGCGGGCGAGAGTCTGTGCGAGGAGCGTCGTGCCGCAGCCCGTGGGGCCCAGGAGCAGGATGTTGCTCTTGTCGAGTTCGACATCTGCCGTGCCGCGGCTGAGGATGCGTTTGTAGTGGTTGTAGACGGCGACGGACAGGACGCGTTTTGCCTGCTCCTGGCCGACGACGTACTCGTCGAGCTTGGCGTAGATCTGGTGCGGGGCAAGCGTCGGCCGGCCATACGCCGCCACAGGCGGCTGGCCGGCCCGCGGAACGTCGCCATCGAGGATGTCCCGGCACAGCTCGATGCACTCGTTGCAGATGTAGACGGCCTCAGGCCCAGCAATCAACCGCTGGACCTCGGGCTCGCCACGATTGCAGAACGAGCACCGGCGCTCGTCGGGAGCGGTCGGCTCCTTCCGCGCCATGGACTACCCGCCTTTCTTGTGCTTTGCCGCCGTGTCCTCGCCCGGGTAGAGCACGTTGTCGACGATCCCGTACTGCTTGGCGGCCTCACCGTCCATGTAGAAGTCGCGCTCGGTGTCCCGCTCGATGACCTCGTGGGACTGCCCAGTGTGCCGCACCAGAATCGTATTCAGTTCCTCGCGCAGGCGCAAGATCTCCTTCGCCTGGATCTCGATATCGGTCGCCTGGCCCTGGACGCCGCCCAGCGGCTGGTGCAGGTGGATCGTGGCGTGGGGCAATGTGTAGCGCATCCCCTTGGTGCCGGCGGTCAGGAGCACCGTGCCAAACGAAGCGGTGACGCCGACAGCGACGGTTGAGATCGGGGCGCGCGTCTGCTGCATCGTGTCATAGATCGCCAGGCCGGCGTAGATCGCGCCGCCCGGGGAGTTGATGTACATGTGGATCGGGCGCTCCGAGTCCTCATTGTCCAGGTACAGCAGCTGGGCGACCATCAGGTTGGACACCTGGTCGTTGATCACGCTCCCGAGGAACACAATGCGTTCCTTGAGGAGCAGCGAGTAGATGTCGTAGGCCCGCTCGCCGCGTCCGGAGCTCTCGATGACCATCGGGATGAGCGTCTGGGGATCTTGGGAGAGCATGCTTCACTCCTGGGGTTGGCCGGCGGCCGGCGCTTCTTCGCCGGGCTGCAAGTCCTGTGCCGCCGTCGGAACGGGTGCATCCGCTTCGCCTCGGGCGATAGCCACGAGGCGGCGAACGGCTTTCTCGGTGAGCAGGTCGAGCGCCAGCGTGCGGCGCCCGGCAGGATTGTCAATCGCCTTGCGAAGCGTGTCCTGGTTGGCGTGCAGGGCCTCGGTCAATCGCGCGATCTCGGCATCGATCTCGGCCGCGTCCACTTCCAATGCTTCGACCTCGGCCAGCTTGCCCAGCGCCAGGGCGCGCCGGACGCGCTCGAGAGCGCGTGGCTCAAGCTCCTTCCGGATGTCGTCCTCGGTCTGCTTCTGGACTTTCAAGTAGTCCGCCAGCGTCATGCGCTGGCCCTGGAGCCGCCGATCCAGGTCGCGCAAGAGCTGATCGAGCTCATCCTTGACCATGATCGGCGGGTACTTGAAGGTGCTGCCCGAAACGAGCGCCTCGATCGCACGCTGCGCATAGGCGCCTCCCGCTTCGCGCGACGATTGCTCCAGCAATTCCTGGCGCACCTTCAGCTTCAGGTCCATCAGGTCGGTGAAGTCGCCGATCTCGTGCGCCAGGTTGTCCGTGAGTTCGGGAACCTTGCGCGAGCGCACCTCCACGCAGTGCAGGTGGAACGTTGCCTTGCGGCCACGCAGCGCTTCGGTGGAGTACTCCTCCGGGAATGTGTGCTCGATGTCCTTCTCGTCCCCGGCGCTCATGCCAACCAGTTGCGCAGCGATCCCGGGGATCGGCCAGTTGGTGCGATCCTCAACCAGGACCGAGACCCCCTTCTCGTCCAGCAGGCTTGTCTCGCCGTTCTCAAGCGGCTCGTGCAGCTTCCCGGCAACGTCAAGGACAACGACATCCGTCGCCGCGGCAGGACGCTGGGCTGTTTCGATGATCGCCCGGCGTTGGCGCAGCTCGTCCACCATCTGATCCACGGCCTCATCGGGAACGGTTGTCGGCTCGGAGTCTGCGCGCAACTCCTTGTACGCGCCGAGGTCAACTTCGGGCGCCAGCGGGACGGTGAAACGGAGGGTGAGCGGCTGGCGGGAGACGATCTCGTTCAGCGCGCCGGGGGCAAACGGCTCCAGCGTCGACTCTTCGAGCGCACGGCGGTAGGCCTCCTGGCCGAGCACATCCAGCGCCTCGTCGAAGATGGCCTCCTCACCGTAGCGCTGCAGGACCAGCTTGTAAGGCGCCTTGCCGGGGCGGAACCCGGCGATCTTGGCGCGCCCACTTATCCGCCGGGCGGCAGACTGCATCGCCGCCTCCACCTGATTGTTGGGCACCTCTACCGTTAACTGGACCTGACGGTCCTCGAGTTCCTGCTTCTCAATCTTCAACTGCGGATCCTTCCTGAGACCACGCGCGCCGCTGCGGCGCGCGAGATGATGGTTCATGGCGTCGGACGCTGGGGCAGCCGCGTGGGGAAGGAGGGACTTGAACCCTCACGCCTCGCGGCACGTGATTCTAAGTCACGCCT
>JAPLGR010000016.1 GCA_026390045.1 Chloroflexota bacterium
TCCCTCAGGTCGCGGTTTTGCCTCCGGCTTCCTCCGGACCCCGCCTCACGACGACGCCCTTGCCCTTGGCTACGGTGGGTGCCATCAACCCCCGGGAAGGACTTCCACCTTCCTAGTCAGCGCCCATGCTGGGCGTACCAATGCAGCGGGCGCCTCATCGGCGCCCGCTGTTCAGGCCAGGTAGTCGCGCAGGTGCCGGCTACGCGTCGGATGACGCAACTTGCGCAGCGCCTTGGCCTCGATCTGCCGAATGCGCTCGCGGGTGACGCTAAAGTACTTGCCGACTTCCTCGAGCGTATAGTCCTTCCCGTCCAGCAACCCAAAACGCATCTCCAGTACCTGCCGCTCCCGCTCGGTCAGTACCGACAGCGCGCTTTGCACCTGCTCCTTGAGCAGCTCGCGCGCGGCCGCATCGACCGGCTCGGGCATTGTCTCATCTTCGATGAAGTCGCCCAGCTGGCTGGACTCCTCAGACCCGACTGGCGTCTCGAGCGACATCGGTTCCTGCGCGATGCGGATGATCCGTCGCACCTTGGCGGCTGCCCGCCTCCACTTGCGCTCCAGCGCCGGGTCGATCCCCCCCTCGCCGCTCACGCCGCGCTGGATCAGGGAGACGTCCTCCGGCTCCAGAAGTTCCATCTCCAGCGCCAACTCCTCTGACGTCGGCTCGCGTCCAAGCGCCTGCACCAAGCGCCGCTGGACCCGCATCAGCCGGTTGATGGTTTCCACCATGTGGACGGGTATGCGGATCGTGCGCGCCTGATCGGCGATCGCCCGGCTTATAGCCTGCCGGATCCACCAGGTCGCATAGGTGCTGAACTTGTACCCCTTGGCGGGATCGAACTTCTCCACCGCCCGGAGTAGCCCGATGTTCCCCTCCTGGATCAGATCCAGGAACGCGATGCCGCGGCCCATGTAGCGCTTGGCGACGCTCACCACGAGGCGCAGGTTGGCGCGTATCAGGGCCGCCTGCGCCTCCTCCGCGAGGACGCGAATCTCGGCGATCTCGTCTCGGACAACGCGGGCTTTAGGGATCCACCCGTGGAACGTGCGCGGCGTCGGCAGGGTCTTGCCGCGTTTCAGTTTGGCGCTGAGCTTCTGCTGGACTTCGGAGGGGAACAGGTAGAACGCCATGACGACTTCCAGCGCGTTGCGCGCCACGTTCTCCCACGCCGGGTCGGCGCCCCACATCCCGTTGCCCAGCCATACCCGCAGATAGGAGGGCGACTCCCCCTGCCACGAGGACCGAAGGTGGATCCCCTCTTCCAGCAGGAGGCGCAGATCAGGGGAACGCTGGTGCAGGCGCCGCGCGTCCTCAAGCACGCGCTTCCATGCAGTGCACAGGTCATCGAATAGCACGGCGTGGAGCGCCTGGGCGCTCTCTTCCACGCGACGGCGCGAGGCCCGTCCGGCAGAAAGCAAGTCGATCCGGCGCGCGGCTTCCATGCGCAACGCTAACCACAGCTCCTGGTCCGGTCCCAAGAGCTCCACACGGCCGATCTCTTTCAAGTACAGGCGGACGGGGTCATCGGACAGCTCAAGAGAGGAGGTCAGTTCCTCAAGGTCGAGGTCTTCTTCGCCGGCCTCTTCACTCGCCTCGTATACGTCGTCGAGGTCGGGCTCGACATCCACCGGTTCGGCTTCGACTGCCTCGACGGTCTCCTCGGGCTCAAGCTCGGCCTCAGGCTCCCGGTCGAGTTCGGGCTCCACCTCCTCCGGCGTGTCCAGTCCGGGCGGGTCGAGGGAGTCGTCGTCGGGCGACCTGATCGCGTTCTTGCCCATGCAGCCTATCCGGCCCGCTTTGCAGCGGCCCAGCCCTGTTTGCGAACAAGGGCCTGCTCAAGCTTGGACTTCTGTCCGGCCAGTCTTCTCACACGCCCGGTCAGCATCGCCTTCTCCTCGGACGCCTCGCTCTCGTCCTGCGCCGCAAGAAGCTGGAACTGGATCTGCTGCAGGTCGGAATCCACCACGCGCTTCCGGAGCTGCAGGAAACGAGCCAGCACCTCTTCCAGCACCTTCGGCTGATTCAGGTCGATGGGTCCAACCATGGACAACGATTCAATCTCCTCCACCAGCGACGACGCGTAGCCGACCAGAGCCTCGGGCAGCTGCCGCTGCCAGCCTTCGCCGGGATCCTGATCATCCTGCGCCAGGGCCGAGCGAACGGCCTGAAAGATAACCTGACGCTCGGTTCCTGTAAAGTCTTCCGGCGCGAGGCGCTCCAGCTCGAGCTCTGCCAGGGCGCGGTCCACGCGGTAGGCGATGTCAGGCGTCTGGAGCAGCAGCCCCAGACAGAAACGCTCGATGCGCGCTTCCGTTGGCTCTGGCGCTTGAGCGGCCGGTTCGGTCGGCGGCTCCACCGCCGCCCGCCGCTTGCGACCGGCTGCGGGTCTACCGCCACCTGGCTGCAGCGCGCGCTCATCTACCTGCAGGCGCCGCGCCAACTTCTGTCGGTACACCTCGCGCTCCACCGGGTCCGCCACATCCTCGATCAGCGGCAGGACCTGCCGCGCGACCTGCGACTTCATCTTCGGATCCGTCACATAGCGCCCGGACGTCAGCACGTCGAGCACATAGTCGACGACGGACTGCGCCCTGCCCACCAGCGCCGGCCAACCCTCCGGATCCTCGGCCACAACCTCATCGGGGTCCTTGCCGGGTGGCAACGTGACGACCCGGAGTTCGGCATCCAACCGACCCTCGTGCCGCACGAGGCCCCGGGCATCGAACACCGGATCCGCCTGCCGATCCATTGCCTCGCGGGCCAGCGTCAGCCCACGCAGCGTTGCCTGATCGCCGGCGGCGTCCGCATCCAGCGCCAACACGATGCGCCGCGTGAACCGCTTGAGCAGGCGCAGCTGATCTTCCGAGAGCGCCGTGCCCATCGGCGAGACTGCATTGGCCTGGCCGGCCTGATGCAGCGCAATGACGTCGAAGTACCCCTCAACGATCACCGCCTGGTCGGCCGCGCGGATCGGCTTGCGCGCCTTATCGAGCCCAAACAGCAGTCGGCCCTTGTCGAAGACCGGCGTCTGCGGCGAGTTGAGGAACTTGGGGACATCGTTGGGGTCGACGATCCGCGCGCCGAAGCCCGCCATCCGCCCCCGGGCATCGCGGATCGGGATCATGATCCGGTTCCGGAATCGATCGTAGACACCGCCGCTCTCGCGCTCACTCACCAGGCCGCAGTCCAACAACTCCTGCTCACTGTAGCCGCGCTCCTGCAGGTGGTGCAGGCCCACGTCCCAGGCATGCGGCGCGTAGCCGATCTCAAACGACTCCAGCGCTGCGTCTGTCAGGCCGCGTTGGCGCAGGTAGGCGAGGACCGGCTCGCCAGCCGGGGTCTCTCGCAGGTGGTGGCGGAAGAAGGCCACCGCCGCCTCCAGCGCTTCGCGCAGCCGCAGATGCGATTCCTCT
>JAPLGR010000184.1 GCA_026390045.1 Chloroflexota bacterium
GCATCAGGAATTCATTCGTTTCCTCAAACGGATCGACGCCGAGACGCCGCAGGAATTGGACCTTCACCTGATCGTGGACAACTACGGGACTCACAAACACCCTCGGGTTGCGGCGTGGATTCAACGCCACCCTCGCTTCCACCTGCACTTCACCCCGACCTCCTGTTCATGGTTGAACTTGGTCGAGCGCTGGTTCCGCGAGATCACCGACAAGCGCATCCGCCGCGGGACGTTTCGCAGTGTGCGAGCCTTGATCGCAGCCATCCAACAGTACCTGGACAATCACAACCAAAACCCTCAGGTGTTTGTCTGGAGCGCACCCGTTGAACGGGTCTTGGCCAAGATCGCCAAATGTAAAGAAGCGTCAGACGCACTACACTAGGCGGCGCCCATGCTGGGCGTACACGCAAACGGGCCGGCGTTAGCCGGCCCGCAGCATTCGTCGAAACCGTATGCTACTTCTTCAGCTTGGAATCAAGGTAGGAGACTGCTTCGCCAACCGTCGTGATCTTCTGCGCGTCCTCGTCCGAGATCTCCCCGCCAAACTTCTCCTCGAAGGCCATGATCAGCTCCACCAGGTCAAGCGAATCAGCCTCGAGGTCCTCGCGGAACCTGGCCTGAAGCGTCACCTTCGCCTCATCCACGCCCAGCAGCTCCACGATGATCTTCTTGACATCGTCAAACGTCCCGGCCATGCGACAGCCTCCTCTCCAAACTCCAAGGGCAACAGGGCTATTCTACGGCCTGTCTGCCCGCGCTGCAAGTTGACACCCGTTGGTGCGGGGGGTAAGATGCCACCCTGTGATTTGAACCCCAACGCATGAGCGAAGTTGCGCATACCCCCTCCCGGAAGGCCGACCACATCCGCGTCAATCTTGAGCAGGATGTCCGCAGCGGTTTGTCGACCGGTCTTGAGCGGCTGCACTTCACTCATCGGGCCCTCCCCGACCTGAACCTGGATGACGTGGACGCAGGCTGCGCGTTCCTCGGAAAGCCCCTGGCGGCCCCCCTGCTCATCTCGTCCATGACCGGAGGAACCGAGCAGGCGACGCGCATCAACATGATGCTTGCCGAGGCCGCTCAGTCCGCCCGGATTGCCATCGGCCTCGGCTCACAGCGCGTCGCGCTCGAGGATCCCCACTGGGAGGCAAGCTTCCGCGTGCGGAGCGTCGCCCCCGACGCGCTGCTGTTCGCGAATCTCGGTGCCGTCCAGCTCAACTACGGATACGGCATCACAGAGTGCTCCCGCGCCGTCGAGATGGCATCGGCTGATGCGCTCTTTCTGCACCTGAACCCGCTCCAAGAGGCCGTCGTACCCGAAGGCAACACGCGATTCGCTGGCCTCCTGCCCAGGATCGAGGCCGTTTGCCGTGCCCTGCCCGTGCCCGTGATCGTCAAGGAGGTCGGCTGGGGAATCTCGGCCGACGATGCTCGGCGTCTTGTCGACGCTGGCGTGGCGGCGATCGACGTCGCCGGTGCCGGCGGCACTTCGTGGACCCAGGTCGAGATGCACCGCGCCAGCTCCCGGGATCAAGCCGAGCTGGCCGCCGCATTCCTCGACTGGGGCATCCCAACGGCCACCGCCCTCCGGGACATCCACCAGGCGCTCCCCGCCATCCCGCTGATCGCCTCTGGCGGCTTGCAGAATGGCGTCGACTTGGCCAAGTGCATCACCCTCGGTGCGTCTCTAGGAGGAATGGCCGGCCCCTTCCTCAGGTCGGCAGCAGAGTCGCCGCAGGCGATCCACGATCGCATTCGACTGACGATCGCCCAATTGCGAGTCGCCATGTTCGCCGCCGGCTGTGCGACGCTGGATACCCTGCGCCAAGCCAAGCTATGGGCGGACGGTTGAGCGCCATGCCATCCGGCTACGAGGGCTACCTCGAGGCCATTGAGGACGACCTGCGCCGCGCGGCGCTCCCTTTCCGCTCCGAGTCACTCTCCCAGCTTTCCGAAATGATCGCCTATCACCACGGCTGGCTCGACGATCGGGCCGCTCGCGGCAAGCGCGTTCGCCCGCTGCTCACGGTGCTTTCCTGCCAGGCCTGCGGCGGGGACTGGCGAAAAGCCCTCCCAGCCGCCTCGGCCGTGGAGCTCATCCACAATTTCTCCCTCGTTCATGACGATATCGAAGACCACAGCGACACGCGCCGGGGACGACCGACGCTATGGACGCGCACCGGCGTGCCCCAGGCGCTCAACACCGGCGACGCCCTCTTCGCTCTCGCGCGATTGTCACTCTATCGGCTGCACGACCAGCAACTGCCGCCGGAAACCGTCCTCTCGATCCAGCAGAACCTGGATCAGGCATGCCTGGCACTCACGCAGGGCCAGTACCTCGACATGGCCTTTGAGACCCGGGAGAACGTCCAACCCGCAGAGTACATCGAGATGGTGGAAGGCAAGACCGCCGCCTTGTTGACCGCCGCAACCTCAATGGGCGCCCGCGTGGCGCTCGCCGCCCCGCCCCGGGTCGAGCGCCTGGCGGACTTCGGTCGCCATCTGGGCCTCGCGTTCCAGATGCAGGATGACATCCTGGGCATCTGGGGGGACTCCTCAGTCACCGGAAAGCCCTCTGGAGACGACCTGCTGTGCCACAAGAAGACACTGCCAACGCTCCTGGGGCTCGAGCGCTCCGCGGAGTTCCGAACCCTTTGGGCTCGCGAGTACGCCGATCCCAGCCGCCTCCCCGCGATGCGTCGGGAGTTGGAGAGCTGTGGCGCGCTCCAGGCGACGCAGGCGGACGCCGCCCGACACACCGACCTTGCCTTGAGCGCGTTGGCCGAGGCAAATCCCGCCGAACCCGCCGGATCCCTCCTCCAGACCCTCTCGCGCCAGATGCTCGGCCGGCAGCGCTAGGCCTCTCTCTCCTGGCCTCGTACTTGCACACCCCCGCTCAGCAGGCCTGCCGGGTACTCGTCATGCTATAATCCCGCCACTATCCTTCCGTCAGCCGGGAGGTAATCGGGAGCTCCATGCGGCGCACCACACGAGCCTTGCCCAACAAGACGGGTGAGACAGACCAGCTGGGCGTGCTACAGCCTGGCGTCACCTTGCAGGACCGCTACCTCGTCCTCGGCGTCCTCGGATCCGGCGGGATGAGCTCGGTCTACAAAGGCCGTGACCTGCACTTCCCCAACGTCACAAAGCTGGTGGCGGTGAAGGAAATGCTCAACATGGCCGCTGACCCGACCATGTACGAGATGGTTGTGCGCAATTTCGAGCGCGAGGCCGATCTGCTGGCGACGCTCTCGCATCCCGCCATACCCCGCATTTACGACTACTTCACGCAGGAGGCCAGCTCCTACCTGGTGATGGAGTTCATCGAAGGGCGCGACCTCGAGCGGCTGCTGGGCGACTCGGACACGTTCCTCGCCGAGGAGAAGGTCATTACCTGGGCCGTTGAACTCTGTGACGTCCTCACCTACCTGCACGGCCACCAGCCCCAGCCTGTGATCTTCCGCGATATGAAGCCGTCCAACGTGATGATCGATCAGCACGGGCATATCCGCCTGATCGACTTCGGCATTGCCCGCATCTTCCAGCCAGGCCAGAAAGGCACCATGATTGGCACGGAGGGCTACTCGCCGCCCGAGCAATACCGCGGCGAAGCCTCGCCCGCCGGTGACATCTACGCCCTGGGCGCAACGCTGCATCACCTGCTGACCCGGCGCGACCCGCGCGCGGAGCCTCCCTTCTCGTTCTCCGAGCGGCCGGTGCGCCAGATCAATCCCCAGATTTCCCCGGAGCTGGAATCGGTCGTCAACGCTGCGCTGGCCTACGATCCAAAGGACCGATTCGGTTCGGTCGAGGCCTTCAAGGTGGCATTGCTGTCTGCCGCCAAACAGACCGGCATCCTGATTTCTCCCCAGAAATCGACTGCGCTCAAGCTGCCTTCGGACGTGCAGGAGCTCTGGTCGTTCGAGTGCGAGGACGAAATCCGCGGTTCATGCATTGTGCACCGCGGTATCCTGTACGTGGGCTGCTACGACAACAACCTGTACGCCCTGGACGCCAAGCGCGGCACGTTTCTGTGGAAGTACCCGACCGAAGGCGGTATCCCCACCCGCCCGGCAGCCAACGAAGACCTGATCTACGTCGCCTCGGAGGATCACCGGCTTCACGCCGTCTCCGCGGACCAGGGCAAATTGGTGTGGACCTATCTGGCTGAGGGGCCGATCCGATCCTCTCCGACGCTGTATGAAGGACACGTGTTCGTTGGCGCAGACGACGGGCACCTGCATGTCGTCAACATGCTGAACGGTCGTCGTGCCTGGCGCGTAGAGGCAGCAGCCCCGATCCGCTCCTCGCCCCTGGTCTTTGATGAGCGCGTGTACTACGGATGCGAGTCTGGCGACTTCTACTGCGTCGACTTTCGCGGCGAGATCAAGTGGCGCTTTCGCGCGAAGCGCGCCATCTCATCGTCACCGATCATGGTCGAGGGCATCCTGTACTTCGGCTCGATGGACTGGACGCTCTACGCACTCGAGGCGGAAGGCGGCTGGCAGATATGGCGCTTCCGCATGGGTCGGCCGACCATTTCCTCCCCCGCGTACGCTGAGGGGAAACTGCTCACGGGCTGCGCGGACGGGAACATCTACGCCATTGATGCTCGGAACAACCGCGAGGCCTGGCGCTTCCAGACCGAGCATCAGGTCACCGGCTCCCCGCTTGTCCAGGAGGACTCGGTCTACTGCGGATCGGTAGACGGCTCCATGTACTGCCTTGACCTGCGCTCCGGGCGCAAGCGCTGGATGTACCGCACGGGGGGCCCCATCACGGGCACCCCGACGATCCATGAAGGTTCCATCTACTTCGGCTCTAACGATCATCGGGTCTACGCGCTGTTGACCTGAAGACCGGGAGCCCGCATCAGGACGAACATGGACTTCTTCAAACGCATCTTCGGCAGGAAGAAGCCGCCCGTTCCACCGGACGGCGTCAAGACTGCCCCGCTTGACCCGATGATGGTCGCCCCGACCATGATCACGCCCCTCCAGGGACGAATCCGCATCGGGATGGCCCAATCCACCGGCGTTGAGCGGACCCACAACGAGGATTCGTTGTTCGTCCTGCAGGGGAACGCCGCCGGCCTGGAAGCCCTGCCCGAGTTCGGCCTGTACGTCGTGGCCGACGGGATGGGCGGCCACCGATCGGGCGAGGTGGCCAGCGCGATCTCCGTGCGCGCGGTCTCCCGGCGGCTGTTCGAAGACTCCATTCTCCAGCTGATGTCCATTGACCCGGTGACGGATCTCGTGCCCCTGCAGGACCTGATGCGGATGGCGCTCGAGGAGGCCAACATGGCCGTCGTCGAACGCGTCCCGGGCGGAGGCACCACGCTGACCGCCGTCCTGCACCTGGGCCACCAGATCACGGTCGGGCACGTGGGCGACAGCCGCGCGTACATCCTCACGGACAGCGAGGTCCACGCCATCACTCGGGACCACTCGCTGGTGAAACGGCTGGAGGAGCTGGGTCAGCTTCGGCCTGAGGAGGCTGAGGTCCATCCGCAGCGGAACGTGCTCTATCGGGCCATCGGACAGGGCGCGAACCTCGAAGTCGACGTGTTCACCCTTCCCATCCCGCGCGATTCGCATATGCTGTTGTGCTCCGACGGACTGTGGGGGGTGGTCCCCGATCAGGAGATCCTACGGATCGTGAGTTCGTCGGAGACGCCTCAGGAGGCGTGTGACCGCCTGATCGACGCCGCCAATGCCGCCGGCGGACCGGACAACATTACCGCCGTCCTGGTCTACTTCCCTCCCGAGTAGACCGACGAGGCACGGGTGCCAGACGAACCCGATTACTACACACTGCTAGGGATTCCGCGCAACGCCAGCGCTGAGCAGTTGCGCCGCGCCTATCGCGAGTCCGCCCTGCGTCTCCATCCTGATCGCGCCAACCGCCCCGGCGATACGGAGCTCTTCATCTCCGTCAACAAAGCCTATGAGGTCCTGAGCAACGAGGAGCAGCGCGCCGCGTACGACGAGCGCCTGGCGGCCGCCGAGGCGGACCAGGCTTCCCACTCAAGCTTCCGCTGCGAGATCCAGCAGAGCCGCCGCACCCTCCTGCAACTGGATGAACCGCAGGTTCACTACCTGTTGATCGACATCACTCCGTCCAGCACCATGCCCGAGCACCGGCCACCGATCAACCTATCGATTGTGATCGACCGCTCAACCTCCATGCGCGGGCAGCGCCTCGATCAGGTGCGGTCGGCCGCCCTGACCATCCTCAAGGACATGGCGCCGCAGGACTCGGCTTCTGTCATCGCATTCAGCGATCGCGCCGAGGTCATCGTCTCTCCCGACCAGGCAAAGGATCTGGCGACCGCCCGTGCCCGGCTCAGCCTGCTGCAGGCGGGAGGCGGCACCGAAATCGGCCAGGGGCTGCAGATCGGCATGGAGGAGCTGCAGCGAAACTTCTCGCGGGAAGGCGTCAGCCACCTCGTGATGCTCACGGACGGCCGCACCTACGGCGACGAGGACCTCTGCCTCAGCCTAGCAGATCGCGCCTCCGAGCTCGGGATCACCATCAACGGCGTTGGCATCGGCGCCGACTGGAGCGACCGCCTCCTGGATGACCTGGCCAGCCACAGCGGCGGGAATGTGATCTTCCTCGACACGCCCAAGGTCATCACGGGCTTGCTGCAGCGCATCTTCGATGGCTTGAGTCAGGTCGTCGCAAGCCGGGTACGCCTGGACGGATCCCTTGCCCAGCAGGTGGACCTGCGCTCGGCGTTCCGGCTGATGCCCGATCCTATGCCGCTGGGCGACAGCCTGCCGTTGGTGCTGGGGAACCTGTCACGGCAGGGCCGGATCCGCGTCCTGCTCGAGCTGGTCATTCATCCGATCGGGCAGGTGGACGAGTTGACCCTGGCGCACTTCACCATCACCGGAGACGTCCTCGCCGAGTCACCCGAGGGCGGCACACTTCCCGCCGATGTACACATCGCGTCGTCCAAGCAGCCCGAGGCGGAACCGCCTCCGATGGACCTAGTGGCGGCACTCAACGTGGTCGGCCTCTACCGCATGCAGGAGAAGGCCCGTCACGAGGCCGAGCTCGGCCAATCATCGCAGGCCGCTCGCCGGCTGGAGAACCTCGCCACGCACCTTCTGGCAGCCGGCGACCGAGAGCTCGCCAAGGCCGCCTTGAGCGAGGCCGAGCGACTCACTCACACAAGACGCCTGTCCATCGAAGGTGAAAAGGTTCTCAAGTACGGAACGCGGGCCTTGCTCCTGCTGCCCGCCAAGGCAGGCGGCGAATGATCGAGTGCCCATCGTGCAAGCACCAGGAATTCGTTGGGACGATGTACTGCAGCGAATGCGGCACCCGCCTAATGCATGTGTCACCGGTGCCCACCGTCGCCATCTCGCGTGACCGGATCGACCGCGAAGCCATGGCGACGAAGCCTGCCCCGCCGGAGGGGCCAGAGCTTGAGTCCGGTGCCATCCTCGGCTTGCGCCTGATCGCCAGCGGCGAGATCCTCTCGCTGCTAGGTCGGGACAACTACACCGTGGGCCGTTCGGTCGAGGGGCAGGCCGTCATTCCGGACATCGACCTGCAATCTCACGACGCATACGAGCAGGGCGTCTCGCGCATCCACGCCGAGGTTCGCCTCGAACCGGACGGCATCTACATCGTCGACCTGGACAGCGCCAACGGCACACTGATCAACGGCAAACCTTTGGAGCCGCAGCGCCCAGCGATCGTTCACCACGGAGATATCGTCCAGCTCGGGCGGTTGCGCACACAGCTGATCTCGCGCTTCCGCTCAGAGAGGTAGTCCATGCCAGTTACCATACTCGTCCATCTCAGCGGCGAAGACGCCGTTGTGGGGGAGGTCGACGACCTTCCCGCCCCCACTGATGTGAGCGTCACCCTCAACAACCCGCGCAAGCGCGACGGCAAGGACCTGGCGTTCTTGCAGGGCAATGTCGTCACCGTCGTCTGGCCCATGCACCGCATCAACTTCATCGAGATCATGCCTACGGCTGAAGAGGAGTCCCTCATCGGCCAGATTCGCGAGTGACATGCGCGACGCTCCGTCCCGTGAACACCGGATCCTGATCGTCGACGACGAGCCGCGCATCATCCACTTCATCCGGCTCAACCTCGAGCACGATGGCTTCCAGGTCTTCGAGGCCTCCTCGGGCGCCAAAGCGCTGGAGCAGCTCCGCGACCGCCTGCCGGACTTGATCCTGCTCGACGTGATGATGCCGGATCTGGACGGCTTCGAGACCCTGCGACTGATCCGAGAGATCTCCACGGTCCCCGTGATCATGCTCACCGCCAAGGGAGAAGAGGACGACCGGGTTCGCGGCCTTGAGCTTGGCGCCGACGACTACATCACCAAGCCCTTCAGCCCGCGCGAGCTGGTCAGCCGCGTGCGCGCCGTCTTGCGGCGGACGGAAGCTGCTGCCCCGGCAGCCCACGAAGCCATCCAGGTCGATGATCGATTGAAGCTGGACTTCGACCGTCGGGAGGTCTGGGTGGACGGCAAGCTGGTCCGCCTGCGCCCAACGGAGTTCAAGCCTCCTCTACCACTTGGTCCAGAACGCCGGCTGGGTGGTGCCGCACGATCAGCTGCTGGCGAAGGTCTGGGGCTACGAGTACCGCGACGAGACCCACTACCTCCGGCTCTACATCAACTACCTGCGGCAAAAGATCGAGAAGGATTCGTCTGACCCGCAGTACATCCTCACCGAACGCGGCGTTGGCTACCGGTTTGTGGACTACCGGCGCCATTCGCCTGCCCAGCCCCCGCCGTAAGCTACTCCCGCTGACGTGCTTCTTACGCTTCATCAACTCCCGGCATACACGGCCGAGGTATTCAGACGTTGACACATCACGTCAGGAGGTGCTCACATGTCCAGCCTCGTACGTCTTGACCCGTTCCGCGACCTGTGGACATTCCGTTCCGCCATCGACCGGCTCTTCGACGAAACCGTTGGCCAGCCTGGCACAGCACAGGGTGCCTTCGGCACTCCTGCCATCGATCTCGATCAGACTGCAGATGATGTCGTGGTCAAGGCTTCGCTCCCCGGTGTCAACGCCAAGGACCTGAACATCTCGGTCACCGGTGACGTCCTCACCCTGCGGGGCGAAGCGCAGCAAGAGAAGGAAACCGAGGGCGCCCAGTATCACGTGAAGGAGCGCCGCTACGGCAGCTTCACGCGCTCCATCACCCTGCCCGCCGCAGTCGTGGCCGACAAGGCCGAAGCGCAGTTTGAGAACGGCATTCTGACCCTCAGGCTGCCGAAGGCTGAGGAAGTCAACCCCAAGATCATCACGGTCAAGGCCAAGCAAATCAGGCCCCACCATGAGCACGCCCCGCCCTACGATATCCAACGGGCGGGGCGTTTCGCTCCTTGTAGGGCAACCTACACTGGACTAGAATGCGGTCGGCCCGAGGTCACACATCATGGCACGCCAGCGCATCCTGCTTGTCGATGATCACGAGGTCGTCCGCGAGGGTTTGAAGGCCATTCTGGACGGTCACCCCAACTTCGAGGTCGTAGCGGAAGCCGCCACGGCACACGATGCGGTCGAGAAGACCCGAACGTACAAGCCCGACGTCGTGGTGATGGATATCCGTCTGAAGGGCGGGTCCGGCATCGAAGCCTGTCAGGAGATCACCAGCCAGTTCCCCAACGCGAAGGTCATCATGTTGACCTCGTACGCCGAGGATGAGATGTTGTTCTCGGCCATCCGCGCCGGCGCCGCCGGGTACGTCCTCAAGCTGATCGGCGGGGACGAGCTGGTTCGGGCGATCGAGGCCGTGGGACGGGGTGAGGGGCTCCTGGATTCTGCCGTCACTCAGCGCGTGTTCCAGGAAGTCCGCAAGGCAGCGCGCGAAGAGGAGGCTTCGGCCTTCGCCGATCTCTCTCAGCAGCTCACGCACCAACTCTTCCACACGCTCTAGGTTCATAGACCTGCA
>JAPLGR010000364.1 GCA_026390045.1 Chloroflexota bacterium
GGAACGAGCAAAGAAGGCCGCATTCCCCGGATGGGGATACTGCTGGTGGGGCGAAGGCGGTGAAGCCGCTGGGATCCTGCCAGAGGGCCGAGCCGTTCCCGGCACGGACCGCCAACAAGGGCTCGAGGGCTAAGGTTCGTTAGGTGCCCTGACGTTCACCGAACCGTCGGATGCGGACCCGCATGTCCGGTGGTGTGAGAGGGGGAGCGGGCGACCCGCTCTCCCTACTCGATTCCTGTGTGGCCCGTGTTTCTGAGACTACGCGCCGAACTTCTCGAGTCGCTGGGCATGTGCGAGCATCAGAGGCATGGCGTCCGTGGCGAGGAACGTGCCCAGCCCGCCGTGCGCGCAGGCCGTCTCGCCGAACTGCTTCTGATCGTCCGTCCGGACCGCGGCCGGCGCCCAGAGCAGGAAGGGAACGGGGTGCCACGAGTGAGTCTTGAGCTTGGCGGGGGTCGAATGGTCACCTGTGATGGCCAACACCGCTGGGCCGAGCGCAAGCAGCTTGGGCAGCGCGGCGTCGACGCCCTCGATCACTGCCGACTTGGCCGCGAAGTCCCCATCCTCGCCGCGGCTGTCCGTCTTCTTGATGTGGATGAAGAAGAAGTCGAAGTCACTCCAGGCCTTGGCCAGCGCGGCGAACTCATCCTCGGGCTTGTCGCCCTCGAACTTGAGCACGGACATGCCAACCAGTTCAGCGAGGCCCTTGTACATCGGGTACACCGCGATGCAGGCGGACCGCAATCCGTACACCTCAGGGAATGCTGGAAGCCCGGGATCCGTGCTGAAGCCGCGCAGGGTAAGGGCGTTCGCCTTCGGGTGGTCGGCAATGGCTTTGCGGGCCTCCGCGATCCAGGTGTTGAACAACTCCGCGGCCTTCTGTGAGCCTGGCTTGGTGGCGCGGGCGGCGAGGGGCATGACGCCGGTCCGCTGAGGATCCGTGTCGGCGATGTCCGGCTCCAAGCCGGGGCCCCGCATCACTACCGCGAAGCGATACTCCTGGACGTGACGCGCCTCCGTCTCGACCCCGGGGACCTTGACCTTCGCCAGCCGCTCAACCAGTGGGATGGCCTCACTTGAGGAGATGCGGCCGGCTCGTCGGTCGGTGATCTTGCCTTCGGAATCGACGGTGCAGAAGTTGCCGCGTGCTGCGACCTCGCCCCTGCGCACGACGATGCCGATGCCGGCGCCCTCAAGCACGCCGCGCCCCACGACGTAGGTCAGGGGGTCGTATCCGAACAGGCCGAGGTGCGCCGGCCCGGAGCCTGGCGTGATGCCGGGGCGGATGGGGATCGTCTGGCCGAGGGTCCCCTCAGCCGC
This sequence comes from Chloroflexota bacterium, assembly GCA_026390045.1. Taxonomy (GTDB): domain Bacteria; phylum Chloroflexota; class Anaerolineae; order Anaerolineales; family E44-bin32; genus DYJB01. Next base: position 1,321 of record JAPLGR010000364.1, read on the forward strand.
AAGCCGATCAAGGTTGGGAGTGCGCGCCGCCTCCAGCTCCGTGGGGCCGCCAGGGCTTAGCGGCAGACCGCCCAGGCCATCGATGACGAGCAGCACGATCTTGGTTTGCGCCTCGCGGCGCAGCTCACGCATCAAGTTGAAGTCCGCCATTCGGGAATCCTTTCCGATGAGATTCACAAGAAAGCCCCCACGCCCGGAGGGTGGGGGCTCCTTGTCAGTTGGCCCAGAGCTAGTCGATGGCCCGCTGCTCGCCCTCGGGCTCGAACAGGTGCATGTTGTCCATGTTGAACACGATCTGTTTCTGCATGCCCGCCCGCGCATTGGTGCGAGGGTCGACGCGACCGACGAAAGCGGAGTCCCCGGCGAGCAGATACAGGAAGATCTCATTGCCCATAGACCACTGCCTTGCCCGCGTGGGGCGCATAGCGCGCCACCTTGTCCGGCGGGACCGCGACCTGGAACGAGCTGGCGTTCACCACCAGGCCGCCATCGGACTTTTCGAGGCGGGCGTTGAAGAAGTTCATCGCCGGGGAGCCGATGAAGCCCGCCACGAACACATTCGCCGGATGATCGTACAGGTGCTGAGGCGTGTCGAGCTGGTGCATGATCCCGCTCTTGATGACGGCGATGCGCGTGGCCATCGTCATCGCTTCCACCTGGTCGTGCGTGACGTAGATGAACGTCGTCTGCAGGCGCTGGTGGAGCTTGCTGATGTTGGCGCGCGTCTCGACGCGCAGCTTGGCATCCAAGTTGGACAGGGGCTCGTCGAAGAGGAAGACCTTGGGCTCGCGGACGATGGCCCGGCCCACGGCCACGCGCTGCTTCTGTCCACCGGACAGCTGGCGCGGCTTGCGGTCGAGCAGGTTCTCGATGCCGAGGATCTCAGCCGCTTCCTGCACGCGCCGCTTGATTTCGTCCTTCGGCGTCTTGCGCAGCTTGAGCCCGAAGGCCATGTTGTCGAAGACCGTCATGTGAGGGTAGAGCGCATAGGACTGGAAGACCATGGCGATGTCGCGGTCTTTGGGGGCGACATCGTTGACCACCCGGTCACCGATCAGAATGCGGCCCTCGGTGATCTCCTCTAGCCCGGCGAGCAGTCGCAGCGCCGTCGTCTTGCCGCACCCCGATGGCCCCACGAGAACGAGGAACTCCTTGTCCTGCACGGCCAGGTCAAGATCATTGACCGCGACCACATCTCCGAACTTCTTCGACACGTGTTCATAAGTGACACTTGCCATGGCGCTGCCTCCCATCTGATGTGTATGGTGAGCACATTATACCTGTGAGGCCGGAAGCGCCCAAGTGCCGTACGTTCATTGACTGGCCTATTTAAGTCTGATATATTCGCCTGCGTGGCTAGGACTGTTCCGGCCGGCCCCCGAACGGATCGGGGGCCTAATCACGCCTGGCGTCAGTTGCGTCAGTGGCTTGAGCCTGGGATAGGGGTCAAGCGCTGGCTCCTGCTGATGATCCTCGGGACCGCCCTGATCGGACTAGGGCTGGCCTACTTTCTTCTGGACATCTACCGGGCCAATCCCGATTCCAGCCTGCTGGCGACAATCAGCCTGACCGTGCTGCCTCGCTGGGCCAGAGCGCTCCTGCTCAGCGTGGCCGGCCTGGGATTGCTGCTGCTGGGTTTCTTCCGCCTCAACCGCACGCTGCTTGCGCCGTTTGTCCGGCCGGGCAAAACCGTGGTGGACGCGATCTCCGAGCACAGGCGCCTGGGTCGGGGGCCCAAAGTGGTCGCGCTGGGCGGCGGCAATGGCCTGGCCACGCTGCTGCGCGGCCTCAAGGAACACACGACGAACTTGACGGCCATCGTGACCGTGGCCGATGATGGCGGTTCGTCGGGGAGGCTGCGGCGGGAACTTGGCCTTCCGCCTCCAGGCGATCTGCGCAACTGCCTGGCCGCCCTCTC
>JAPLGR010000346.1 GCA_026390045.1 Chloroflexota bacterium
GGTGCCGTCGAGCGAGCAGTCGTCGATCACCAGAACCGGGGCCGAGGGAACCGCCTCACCGATTTCGCCCACCACGCTCCCGATCGCGTCCTGTTCGTTGTAGGCAGGAACGATGATCAGCAACGACCTGTCGCCCGCACCCAGCGTCACGCGGTGGCCTTCCTTCTTCTCCTTGGCTACGGTGAACAGTGTGCGCAGCAAGGGCGGCAGGTACTCCTTGATGTTGGTGACGATGAGGGTCTTGAGCCGTGTTCGAGCCTGGACTTCCTTGGTCTTGGCGTAGAAGTTGCTCGTCACGAGCATGATCTCGCACCCGGCGTCCTTCATCTGGTGCTCGATCTCACGCGGCGTGTACAGCGGGTTCATGGCAACCACAGCCCCGCCGGCCTTCAGGATCCCGAAGAAGGCGATCACGAACTGGGGTGTGTTCGGCATGAAGATGGCGACCGGGTCGCCGCGCTTGACGCCCATCGCAGCCAACGCGGCCGCCAGTCGGTCGCTCAAGGCGTTCACCTCGGCGTACGTCAGGACCTTCCCTTTGAAGATCGTACACGGCTGGTTGGGATACTTGCGGGTGGTTTCTTCCAGGAGGTGGAAGAGGGTCACCTTAGGAAAGTCGATATGCTGTGGGACGCCGGAATCATAGTGCTTGAGCCAGGGACGCTCCTCCATGCTGATCTCCTCCTGTTTGGCGAAGTGAGGCCGCGGGTTCCTCACATCTTTTATACAATAGAACGCGCCCCGCTCCAAACGCCTGTGATAGAATCCCGAGGCGGGTCCACCCTGCGAAGTCATCTCCCATCCCGTCGAGAGCCCGGCGGGAGGCCAATCAGCTGAAGCGCCGCGCCCCCTAGGAGGAATAGGCTTGTGAAGACCTATACCCTGCCCGGCCCGAAGGCCCGCCAGATCCTGGAACGAGACGCCATCGTCATTTCTCCGTCTTATCCACGTGCCTACCCCTTTGTGATGGACCACGGCCAGGGCTCCGAGATCTGGGACGTTGACGGCAACCGGTTCATCGACTTTGCCGCCGGCATCGCCGTCGCCAGCACCGGCCACAGCCACCCGAAAGTCGTCGCGGCCATCAAGGAGCAAGCGGACCGATTTATTCACATTTCGTCGGACTTCTATCACGCCTTGCAGGTCAAGCTGTGCGAGCGCCTGGACGAGATCTCCCCCTTCCAGGAACGGGCACTCACCTTCCTCGGCAACTCAGGCGCTGAGGCCGTCGAGGCAGCCATCAAGCTCGCCCGGCACCACACGGGCCGCCAGCAGTTCATCGGCTTCTACGGCGCCTTCCACGGCCGCACGATGGGCGCACTGTCCTTCACCGCTAGCAAGACGGTCTACCGTCGCGGCTTTCAGCCCATGATGCAGGGCGTCGTTCACGTCCCCTTCCCCGACCCCTACCGCCCGATCCTGAATACCGTCAATGAGGACTACGGCGAGGCAGTCGTCCGCTACATCGAGGAGGTCGTCCTCACCCGCGCCGTTCCTCCGGATGACTGCGCGGCGATCCTGGTCGAGCCCATCCAGGGCGAAGGTGGGTACGTCCTGCCAACCGAGGGCTTCTTCCCTGCCCTGCGTCGCCTGTGCGACAAGTACGGCATCCTTCTGATCGCCGACGAGGTTCAAAGCGGCGTCGGCCGGACGGGCAAGTGGTGGGCGATCGAGAACTGGGCCGTCGAACCTGACATCGTCTGTTCGGCGAAGGGCCTGGCATCCGGTGTTCCCATCGGCGCAACGATTGCGCGTGCCAGCGTCATGGACTGGCCGGCAGGCTCGCATGGCAACACATTTGGCGGCAACCCCCTGGCTTGCGCCGCCGCGCTGGCCACCCTCGACCTCGTGCAGAGCGAGTTGATGCAAAACGCCATCGAACAAGGCGAGTACGCCCTCGACGCATTGGCCGAGATCCAGACCCGCCATCGCAGCATTGGCGTCGTGCGCGGCAAGGGCCTGATGATCGGGGTCGAGTTCGTCAAGGACCGGGACACCAAGAAGCCGGCCAAGAAGCTGCGGGACACGATTGAACTCAATGCCTTCGCACATGGCCTGGTCACGCTAGGATGCGGCGACAGCACGCTGCGCATCAGCCCGCCGCTGATCATCAACCGGTCGCAGATGAACGAAGGCCTGGAGATCCTCGAAGCGTCGATCACCGAGGCGGAGGCGCAAGGCTTCGCCGACTGATCATGCTCCCCGATTTCCGCGTTCGGCAGCGCGACTATCTGCTTGAAATCTCGCGCGCCCTCACCGAAGAGCTTGATCTGGATCGGGTCCTGGATCGCATCGCGCGTATCTCCGCGGAGCTCCTCGGCGGACACGCATGCCTGATCGTCCTGCGTCACGAGCAGGGCTGGAGGGTCAGCGCCTCCCACGGAATCAACCTGGCCTTCCTTGAGGACTTGAGGCCATTGCTGGCCGACATCCCCGACCACGGCGATCCCGAGCGATTCGAGCTCCCCGAAGTCAACCGCCGCCTGCAGCGCATCACGCAGGCAGCCTCCATGGGCCTCCTGACCGGTGTCGGCTTGCCTCTCATCGCTCACCAGGAGATCGTCGGCGTCATCTTCGTCTTCCGTTCCTATGCCGGCGTGTTCTCAGCCGAAGACCGCGCCCTGCTCCAGGGGTTCGCCGCGCAGGCAGCCATTGCAGTCCACAACGCCCGCCTGTACACGGCGGTCTCGGCCCAGAAGCAGGATCTAGCGACCGTGCTCGAGTCGTCGGCCGACGGCATCTTCATCCTCGACCCGCGGATGCGTTTCGTGGGTTTCAATCGTGCATGCTCCAAGCTGACGGGCTTCCCGGCGGATGAGGCCATCGGCCAGGAGCACAGTCAAGTCATTCGTTGGCTCCGCCGCGAGCCGGGGCTTGGACTGGAGGAAGCCGTCGCCGGCGGATGGCCTCTCTCCGCCCAAGCCACCCTCTACGAGGAGGGCGACCTCCTGCGTCACGCGGGCGAGCCTCTCAGCGTTGGCATCACGTACGCGCCAGCCCTCTCCCCAGAGGGCAAGCTGCGCAGCATCGTCGGCAACCTGCGCGACATCAGCAAGTTCCGCGAGGCCGAGGAGGTCAAGAGCACTTTCATCTCGGTCATCAGCCACGAACTGCGAACGCCCGTGGCGCTGATCAAAGGCTATGTTGGCACGCTCCGACGCGAGGATGCCCAGTGGGATCCAGCCGTCGTGCGCGACAGCCTGGCTGTCATCGAGGAGGAGTCGGACCACCTGGCGCAGTTGATCGATGATCTGCTCGACGCCTCGCGACTCCAGGCCGGCGGCATGACGCTCCAGAAGTCCGACGTCTCCCTCGACCAGCTCACCGCGCGCTTGGCGGACCGCTTCCGCACGCAGACCACTCGTCACGAGTTCGTGGTTGATTTCGCGCGCGGCTTCCCCGTCGTCGTGGCCGATGAGGAGCGGATGACCCAGGTGCTCAGCAACCTGATCTCGAACGCCGTCAAGTACTCCCCCGAGGGCGGCAAGATCACCATCCGGGGGCACGTTCGTCCGAACGAAGTTGTCATCAGCGTGGCCGACCAGGGGCCAGGCATCCAGGCCCAGGACGCCCCGCGCGTATTCGATCGCTTCTACCGCTCGAGCGACACGGCGCGCAAGACGAAGGGCGCCGGACTTGGGC
>JAPLGR010000234.1 GCA_026390045.1 Chloroflexota bacterium
CTGTTGCGGGTGGTGGACGAGTACATTCCGGAGCCGGTGAGGCAGTTGGACAAGCCGTTCATGATGCCGGTGGAGGATGTGTTCTCGATCAAGGGCCGCGGGACGGTGGTGACGGGGCGGGTAGACCGCGGGAAGGTGAAGGTAGGGGAGACGGTGGAGATTGTGGGGTTGCGGGACAAGGTGTGGACGTCGGTGGTGACGGGCGTGGAGATGTTCCACAAGCTGCTGGACGAGGGGATGGCGGGGGACAATCTGGGGTTGCTGCTGCGGGGGGGTTGAGCGGACGGACGTCGAGCGGGGGATGGTGATCGCGGCGCCGAAGTCGATCACGCCGCACAAGAAGTTCTTGAGCCAGGTGTACGTGCTGACGAAGGAAGAGGGGGGACGGCACAAGGCGTTCTTCACGGGGTACCGGCCGCAGTTCTACATTCGGACGATGGACGTGACGGGGACGGTCACGCTGCCGACGGGTGTAGAGAGGGTGATGCCGGGGGACGATGTGAATCTGACGGTGGAGTTGATCACGCCGGTGGCGCTGGAGAAGGGGTCGAACTTCGCCATACGCGAGGGCGGCCTGACGGTTGGCGCCGGTGTGATCACCGAGATCCTGGAGTAATCGATGGCGAAGCAGAAGATCCGCATCCGGCTCAAGGCGTACGACCACCGCGTCCTGGACGCATCGGCCCAGCGCATTGTCGAAACCGCCGAGCGCACCGGCGCCAAGGTCGTTGGCCCGGTCCCGCTGCCCACCCGGCTGGAACGCTTCACTGTCCGCCGGTCAACCTTCATTGACCAGGACTCGCACGAGCACTTTGAGATCCGCACGCACAAGCGGCTGATCGACGTGCTCGAGCCGGATTCGAAGACGATTGATACCCTGATGCGACTCAATCTGCCGGCGGGTGTGGACGTCGAGATCAAGATCTGACGCGCAGGTAAAGGCGGCGCGGCAAGCGCCGGACGGAGGGTGGGCCCCACGGAGCCCCGCCGGCCGGACGGCGGACTGCCACGCGGTCGGGGATGATGCGGCTGGGCCCTGGCCGACAGTCCCGTCAAGACGGTGGACAAGGAGAGAATGGATGAAAGGGCTCATTGGCAAGAAGCTTGGCATGACCCAGGTCTTCGACGAGTCGGGATCGGTGAAACCGCTGACTCTGATCGAAGCCGGGCCTTGTTTTGTTACCCAGGTGAAGCGGCAGGAGAAGGAAGGCTACCAGGCCGTCCAGCTCGGCTTCGGGGAGTCCAAGCCGCGCCGGCTGTCGGGTGGCGAGCTGGGGCATCTGAAGAAGCTGGACCTGCAGCCCCTGCGCCACGTGCGCGAGTTCCGCGTCAATGGCGAGTTGGACGTCAAGGAAGGCGATCGCCTGACGGTCGAAGTGTTCGCCATCGGTGATCACGTCGACGTGGTCTCAACCAGCAAGGGCAAGGGGTTCCAGGGCGGCATGAAGCGCTACCACTTCCACGGCGGCCCCAAGACCCACGGCCAGTCCGACCGGCAGCGCTCCCCCGGCTCGCGCAGCTCGACCACGACGCCGGGCCGCGTCTACAAGGGCTCGCGCGGTCCCGGGCACATGGGCTCGGTTCGGGTCACGTCGCAGAACCTCCGCGTCGAATTGGTCGACCCGGAACGCAACCTGCTTGGGGTCCACGGCAGTGTGCCCGGTGCAAAGGGCGCCGTCGTCATCGTCAAGCAGGCGCGCAAGCAATAGCACGGCGGGAGCGTCGAAGATGAAGGTGGATGTCTTGAACATGCAGGGGCAGAAGGTGGCCACGACGGAGCTCCCGGCCGCCATCTTCGAGGCCCCGATTCTCGAGGAAGTGATGCACCAGGCGTTGGTGCGCCAGCTGGCCAACGGTCGTCTGGGCACGCGCAAGACCAAGACCCGCGGCGAGGTCTCCGGCGGCGGCAAGAAGCCCTGGCGCCAAAAGGGCACGGGTCGCGCGCGGCAGGGCTCGATCCGCTCCCCGCAGTGGCGCGGGGGCGGCAGAGTGCATACGCCCATGCCGCGTGATTTCTCCCTGCGTATGCCGCGCAAGATGCGCCATGCCGCGCTGCGCTCGGCGCTATCGGTCAAGGCGGCCCAGTCCGAAATCGTCGTGCTGGACCAGCTGACGATGGCGGGGCCGAAGACCAAAGAGATGGCGGCGGCGCTGACGCGACTGGTGGGTGACGCCTCGGCGTTGATTATCCTACCTGGCCCGGATGAAATGGTTGAGAAGTCAGTCCGCAACCTGCCGACGGCCAAGACGCTGCGCGCGTCGTATCTCAACATTCGCGACCTGCTCGGGTACGACCGGGTCGTGATGCCTATGGGCACGGTGGACGCCCTGGGCACGGCCCTGGCGGCGTAGGAGGAGGCAGCCATGAGCACGGTCTACGACATCTTGCGCCGCCCGATCGTCACCGAGAAATCGAACTACCAGAGCGGCAAGCTGGGCCAGTACGTCTTTGAGGTGGCGCATGCGGCCACCAAGGCTCAGATCAAGGAAGCCGTTGAAACGCTGTTTGACGTCCGTGTGCAGCGTGTCAATGTGCTCACCGCTCCGCCCAAGCGCTCACGGCGCGCTCGCAGCCGACGGCTGCTCGTGCGCCACGCAGGCTACAAGAAGGCCATCGTCACGCTGGCAGAGGGCCAGACGATCGACCTGTTCGAAGGGGTGAAGTCATGAGCGTGAAGACCTACAAGCCGACGTCACCCGGCCGACGGGGAATGACGGGGGCGACGTTTGAGGAAGTCACCAAGGATCGTCCCGAACGGTCGCTGCTCGTTCCGCGCAGCAAGAGCGGTGGGCGCAATGTCTACGGGCGCGTGACGGTTCGGCATCGCGGCGGCGGCAGTCGGCGGCATGTGCGCGTGGTGGACTTCAAGCGCGACAAGCATGGCATTCCGGCGACGGTTGCGGCGATTGAGTATGACCCGAACCGTTCCGCCCGCCTGGCGCTGCTGCACTACGCGGACGGCGAGAAGCGTTACATCGTCGCGCCGCTTGGCTTGCAGGTTGGTGACACAGTGACCGCAGGTCCCGAGGCCGAGGTCCGGCCGGGCAACTGCATGCCGCTGACCAACATCCCGCTGGGAACGATGGTCCACAACCTTGAGCTCCAGCCGGGGAAGGGCGGCCAGCTGGCGCGCTCGGCAGGGACGTCGGCCCAGCTGCTGGGCAAGGAAGGGGAATACGCCGCGATTCGCCTGCCGTCAGGCGAGGTGCGCCGGATTCCGCAGGGCTGCTACGCGACGATTGGTGAGGTAGGGAACGAGGATCACTCGAATATCAAGCTTGGCAAAGCCGGACGCAAGCGCCACATGGGCGTTCGGCCCACGGTCCGCGGCACAGCGATGAGCCCGCGCGATCACCCGCACGGCGGCGGCGAAGGCCGCCAGCCCATCGGCCTGCCCGGGCCGAAGAGCCCGTGGGGCAAGCCGACGCGCGGCTACCGGACTCGAATGGCCAAGCCATCCGACAAGCACATCATCCGCCGTCGCTCGAAGAAGCGCCGCTAGGTTTGTTCGACTTTGGAGGCCTACCGGACCTGCAGAGTCGGGTGCAAGAGGTGAAACGATGTCACGATCGCTGAAGAAGGGCCCGTTTGTGGAGCCCAAGCTGCTGAAGAAGATCGAAGAGATGAACCAGCGGGGCGAGAAGAAGGTCATCCGCACCTGGAGCCGCGCCAGCACTGTGTTCCCGCAGATGGTTGGGCACACGCTGGCCGTGCATGACGGGCGCCGGCACGTGCCGATCTACATCACCGAGAACATGGTCGGGCACAAGCTGGGTGAGTTCGCGCCGACGCGCACCTTCCGCGGGCACGTCTCGCGCGAGAAGATAACGACGATCGGCGAGACTCCGGCGGCGGCGGCGACGACGACGAAGGCGACGACGAAGGCT
>JAPLGR010000699.1 GCA_026390045.1 Chloroflexota bacterium
AGTTCTGTTCATCCGGCAGCATGGCGAAGCATCGCTCGGCGAGCTCAGTCGAGGGCTTGGGCTATCGCACGTCACCCTTCGCCGCCACCTCGACGATCTCATGCGGGCGGGCATCGTTTCCCCTCCCGAGAAGCGCCAGCACGGCGGACCAGGCCGTCCGGAGCAGGCGTACTCATTGACCGAGAAGGCCGAAGGACTCCTTCCTGAGAACTACCAGGATCTGGCATGCGCGGTCCTCGGTGCGCTTGAGACGCGGCACGGGGCAGAGTGGGTGCGCAGGCTGCTGCGAGAGGTCGGGGAAAACATGGCGGCAGGCTTTGGCCTGACGGGCGATCGCGGCCACGAGGACTTGCTACCGCAGGTGCTCACAGGGCTTGAGGCGCGCGGTTACCTGCCAGCCGCTGGGACTTGGTCCGGCCGTAGGTGCCTGACCTTCGCCCACTGCCCTTACCTGGATGCCGCCAGGGCGTCTCCGGTCGTCTGCGCCTTCGACCAAGCGCTGCTTGAGAAGCTGCTCGGCGAGCCTGTCATTCTCTTCCGTCGGATCGCGGAGCATGACCAGCAGTGCATCTTCCTCCTGGGGGCATGATGGCCGCCTCTTGCCTGCGATGTGCGCGGAATCAGAACCCTCGGGGGGCAGTAGCTCGAACGGAACGGCGCAAGGTGCGAGGGAGGACTTGCGCCCGCCCATCGCCATGAGAGCACAAGGGCTTCACGTATCTTGTTCGTGGAACCAGGAAGAGCCGCCAGGGGCCTTGTGGATTGCGTGTGAAGGCCGGCCGGCCCAGCACGAGCCCGCCTGAGGCTCAGCCGCCCCGCAACAGCGACACGACCATGCCGGCGCCGCCAATGACCAGGAGGCCAGCGATCGCCAGAATTGGGGGAAAGCCGGAGGCCTGTGTGTCAGCCGCGTTGGCGAAGGTCGGCAACGCGATGGGGTCGGAAGGCGTGAAGGTGGGCAGCCTCGTGGGCAGTCCCTCACTCAAGTTGAACTGCGCGGCCAGGGTTGGGTCGATCGTGGCGGTCACGCGCGGCGTGGGCGTCGCCGGCGGCTCAACAATCGGCAAGGCGCCCGCACCCAGGTCGATGATCTGGACCAGTGGAGCATAGACCCAGGCCACGTTGCCCGGCACTCCGGGGTAGACGATCTGAATCCAGTCGCCACCCGGCGTCCGGACAAGCGCCTGTGCTTGCTGCCCGGCGATCAGCACGCCCACGAGTTCGCATTCGACGCACGGAGCCAGGCGCACGTTCACCTGATCAGGGACCAGGATCTTCGGCACGCTCGAAGCGGTCGCCGTGGTCTGCAGCACAGAGGGCGGCGCGGCCAAGCCTGCCTGCACGCTGAGGCCAGCGAGGGCGACGATCACACCAATCGCGATGAGTGCTCTGCGCAACAACATCCGTCGATTGCCTGGAGGGTGAGGGCGGATTATACTACACGCCCCCAACCTGATCATCCGGATTGACTGCATGCAGACACGGACATTCCACGGACCCATTACCGCTATCGATCTGACCAAGGCGCTGGTCGCCGAATTCGACCGCGGCAACCTGCGCACCCAGGCGTTTGGAGACTCAAAGAAGGCTTACGTGGAGATCGCCACTCTTGGCGCCCCGGCGTCGGGGGGCAGGACGGCGCTCACGGTGCAGCTGACGGAGATCGAAGACGGGGTGATGATCCAGCTGGGTCAACAGGAATGGATCGGCGTGGCGGCCAGTCTTGGCCTGACCGTGCTGATGGCCCTTCGCCGCCCGCTCTCGCTGCTCAATCGCATTGACGATCTGGCCGAGGACATCAGCTCCCTGCAGCTGGCCGAGCGCGTCTGGCAGACGATCGACCAGACAGCGATAGGAATGGGTGCTTCCCACGAGATCTCAGAACGCCTGCGGCGCATCACGTGCCCCCATTGCCTGACGGCCAATCCAGTGGGCGAGGCGGCCTGCATCGCATGTGGCGCCCCTCTTGGCCCTTCACAGCCGAACGCCTGCCGCGCCTGCGGGTTCATTCCTCCTGCCAAAGCAGCCACCTGCCCCAATTGCGGCAAGGCACTCTGACCTTCGGCCAAGCTGGGTATCGAGTAGGGAGGATGGGTCGCCCATCCTCCCTCTCACACCACCGGACATGCGGGTCCGCATCCGGCGGTTCGTCGAGGAATGTGCATTAGGTGGTGGTAGTACTCGGTGAGGGTGCACAGTCCCTGAGCCAACCAGAA
>JAPLGR010000146.1 GCA_026390045.1 Chloroflexota bacterium
TGGCCGATCAGTTCAAGATCGATGTCGTCGCCATCACGCTGCGCGGGACGCCCTCCGTCTGGCGCAACACCTGGTCGGCCCTGGCCTATTCCAAGGGGACGTACTACGACGACGTGACCTACGAGATCGAGGTCGTCGATCGTGTGGGCTCGGGGGACACATTCAGCGCCGGGTTCCTGTATGGCTACCTGACACAGGACATCGCCCGCGGCGTGAAGGTCGGCAATGCCTTCGCCGCGCTTAAGCACACCTCATGGGGCGACTTCAACTGGACCACGCTCGACGAGACCGAGGCGCTGATCAAAGGCGCCGGTTTGCGGATTGTCCGCTAGGAGTTGGGGATGGGGCGCGAGCAGCACGCTGCATGGATGGAACGAACCGGCCTGGTTGCCATCGTCCGGCTCGACAGCGCCGGCGAGCTGGTCCAGGTGGCAAAGGCGATCGCCGCCGGCGGAGTGTCGGTCATCGAATTCACGATGACCACACCCGGGGCGCTGCGGACGATCGAGGAGTCGTCCAAGGCGCTGGGCGGTGAGGTGTTGATCGGCGCCGGCACCGTGCTCGATGCTGAGACGGCCCGGGCGGCCATCCTGGCGGGGGCGGAGTTCATCGTCGCTCCAACGCTGAACCCCGAGGTCATCGAGATCTGTCACCGCTACGACAAGGTTGTCGTGCCTGGCGCGTACACGCCGACCGAGATCCTGACCGCCTGGGAGCTCGGCGCCGATTTCGTGAAGCTGTTCCCGGCCGAGGTGGGCGGCCCGGCGTACCTCAAGGCAGTGCGGGCGCCGCTGCCGCAGGTCAAGCTGATGGCCGTCGGCGGGGTCACGGTTGAGAATGCGGCATCCTTCATCCGCGCCGGGGCGGTCGCCCTGGGGATCGGTTCGAACCTGGTCAACAAGAAGGTCGTGGCCGAGGGGCGCTTCGCAGAACTGACCGCCACCGCCCGGGCGCTCAGCCAGGCGGTGCAAGAGGCGAGGAAGTGATCGAACGTCACGTCACGTTCCATCTTCACCCAGGCAAGGCCGGCGACTTCGGGTCGTTCTTCCGCTCGGACTACGGTCTGGCCTTGGCGCGGCAGGCGGGGTTTCTGGGCGCCGAGCTGCTTCAGCCGCAGGAGGGCGAGGACACCCTCATGCTGGTCCTGCGATTCAAGGATGCCGAAGCCGCCCAGGTCTGGCGCGAAAGCGCCGACCACAAGGCGTTGTCCCCCAGACTCAAGTCGCTGTACCAGAGCAGCGAGGTGCACGTCCTCCAGGTGCTGGCGCAGCAGCCGGCGCCTGGCTGATCGCCTCGATCCTGCCCGCGACGCAAGCGGAGGCAGCATGCCGACATTCGAGTTGAGGTACGAGGACATTGACCCGCTGCTGGAGGGTCTGGCCATCTTCGGCACCGGCGGCGGGGGTTCCCCGGCGTGGGGCACGGCTATCCTCAAGAACGACTTCGCCAACGGCAGACTCCCCCGCTTGATCGATCTTGCGGAGATCGCTGATGACAGCACCGTCGTCAGCGGCGGCATCATGGGATCGGTCAAGGTGCTCGAACGGATGGGTACTGAGAACGTGATGCGCCACTGGGAGCAGCGGTTTGAGCTGCTGGATGTGACCCAGGTGATGCAGGGCCTGATCGGCAAGCGGATTGACCACGTCGTCCCCTTCGAGGTTGGCGGGCTCAATACGCCGGTCATCCTCTCGCTCGGCGCCCGCATGGGGCTGCCGGTCATTGACGGCGACGCCCTGGGCCGCTCGGCGCCCGAGACTCAAATGACCTCTTTCATCGGCCATGGCGTCAGCCTGACCCCCATGCCGTTGGTCGATATGAACGGCAATGTCGTGGTGGTACAGCACGCCGCCGACCCAACCTTCGCGGATCAGGTGGGACGGTTTGTGATCACCCAGGGCGGCGGGCTCGGCGCCAACAACCACTACCCGATGAGCGGGCAGACCGCCAAGCGAGTCGTCATCCCCAACACCATCAGCACCTCGCTGGCGCTTGGCAAGTCAGTCCTCGCGGCCCGCAAGGATGGGTCCAACCCCGTGGCGGTTGTGGCGAAGGAGGTCGGAGGAACGCTGCTCTTCTCCGGCGAGATCCGCTCGCTCCAGGAGAAGGAAGCGCTGGGGTTCTACTTCACGACAGCGGAGCTCGCAGGCCAGGGCGATTCGGCCGGGCGCCAGGCCCAGCTGGTGATCAAGAACGAGACGATGTACCTGGCGATCGACGGCGCGGCGCGGGCCTACTTCCCGGACCTGGTGCTGATGCTGGAGCCGGGGACCGGGCGGGGGATCATGAGCGTCGAGCTGCAGGTCGGCAGCCTGGTCAGCCTGGTCGGGGTGCCGTGTCATCCTCGCCTGCGGCAAGCGGTGCTCTCCGGGCGGGCCGAGGCCGCCTTCAGCCCGACGCGTTACGGCCGGCCGGACGATCGCTACCGGCCGCTGGAGGAGCTCGCTTGACGAACGCCGGCAAGGGTTCCATGCCGACCCGGAGGACGATGACCTCCCGCGAGCGCGTGGTGGCAGCCCTGAGCTTCCAGGAACCCGACCGCGTCCCGATCGATCTGGGCAGCACCTGGATCTCGACGACCACCATTCCGTTCTATGAGAAGCTGAAGCGGCACTTCGGCGTCGAACGCCCGACCGAGCTGATGGAACGCAACATGCAGGTCTGCCAGATCGATGAGGAGATCCTCGTCCAGCTGTCGGTCGACACCCGGTTCGTCTCGCACAACGCGCCCGAGCTGCCGTGCAATCAGAACACCGAACTGGGCGAAGGGCACTACCGCGATCCCTGGGGGATCGAGTGGCGCAAGCCGCCCTCCTCCTATTACTACGACCTGCACAAGCCCCCTCTGGCCGGCGAGATCACAAAGCAGGACATCCTGCGGCATCCCTGGCCCGATCCCGAGGACCCGGGGTTCACGCGCGACCTGCGGCCCCGGGTCGAGGCGATGCGCGCCAGGACGGACTGCGCCCTGGTGCTCAATCTGTCCTTGTGGGTCCTACAGTGCAGCCAGAACGTCCGCGGCTACGAGGACTGGTACATCGACCTTGCCGCGCAGCCCGATCTGGTGGAATGCATGGCCGACTGCCTGACCGAGTCGATGCTCGGCCCGTTGGTAAAGGTTACGGCCGAGATCGGCGACCTGGTGGACGTGATCTCGGTCTCAGACGACATCGGCCACCAGGACCGGCTGTGCATGAACCCGATCACCTACCGGAGAGTCTTCAAGCCGCGCCACGCCCGCCTGATGGAGGCCATCACCTCCCGCTCGAGCGCTCCCGTCATGTGGCACACTTGCGGCAGCGTAGTGGACGTGATCGATGACCTGCGCGAGATCGGGGTCACCTGCCTGAATCCCGTTCAGACCACTGCGGCGCGCATGGACCCTCGCTTCCTGAAGCAGGAGTTCGGGGACCGCATGGCGTTCTGGGGTGGGATCGATACCATGACGGTCCTGAATCACGGCTCCGCCGAGGACGTGCACGCAGAGGTGCGGGACAAGATCAAGGCCCTCGCTCCCGGCGGTGGCTACATGCTGAATCCCACCCACAATGTGCAGCCGGACGTGCCGGTGGAGAACCTGCTGGCCATGATCGACGCCGGCCTCGAGTTCGGGCGCTACCCGCTGGAGCAGGAAGTGGTGAGGTGAGCGTAGCGCCTCCCGCTCCCTGGGCGTGTGCCGACCTCCTGCGGAGAGCAGTGGGCTGGAGGCAACGGTGACCATCGTGTACTGGCTGGTCCGGCTGAAGCCGGGCGTGACGGCCGAGGAGTATCAGGCGTTTGTTCGCCGGGTCGACTATCCGGCGGTCAAGCGCATCGCCAGCATCCGCACCTACCGCTCGACGCATGTAGTGGACACCGTTCCGGCCAGATCCCCCCTCCCCTTCGATTTCATCGACGTGACCGAGGTCGACGACCTAGAGGCCTACCTCCGGGACCTGGAGAGCCATCCTGCCGTTCTGGAAGTCCACTCGCAGTCCCCGGAGATGGTGGAAGTCGTGCACTGCATCGTGGCCGAGCCCGTCCCGCGCGACTAGCCGGAGCCGCCAAGCGGCGAGAGGGTTTGAGATGGCAAGCGTGTTCTGGTTCTCGAAGCTGAAGCCGGGCGCGCAGGCAGCGGCCTACGAGCGATGGGTGCAGGAGACCGACTACCGCCTGGCTCAGGGGATCCACTGCATCCTGCACTACCGCGTCCACCGCATCGCCGGCCCGGTTGAGGGCGAGGGCAAATCACCCTATGATTACATCGAGGTCCTGGACGTGACCGACATCGATGAGTACCGTTCGGCGATGAAGCGCAGCCCTGCCCTGGAGCAGATTGTTGCCGAGATCGGTCAGTTCATCGAGGGTGCCGGGGGTGCGTGGGGAAACCCGATTGCGCCCCTGGGAAAGGAGAGATGAATGAAGTGAGCCGGATGGGTATCAGCCTTTGAAGACTTAGCCTCAATCAGTCATGGAGGAGAGATGAAATCGCGAAGTGCACTCTTTGTATCTGTGTCACTCATGGCGCTGGTCGCCATGATCCTCGGCGCCTGCGGGACTGCGCCGACCCCGACCGAGGCGCCTGCACCGGTTGTCACCGAGGCGCCTCCGGCCGAGCCCGTCGGCTGCGGCGCGGAGGGGACGATCATCATCGCCTATGACGGTGACATCGATCACGTCGAGCCGATGGAGTTCCGCAGCATCGCCGGCTACGACGCCACGGCCAACCTGTACGAGCCCCTGATCCAGCAGGAGCTGGTCGACCAGGGGGATGGCGTGTTCATCGGCTCCGAGAAGTTCATCGGCGCCGGCGCGGAGAGCTATGAGGTCTCGGCAGACGGGACCGTCTACACGTTCCACCTGCGCAAGGACGCCAAGTTCGCCGACGGCACGCCGATCACGGCCAATGACTACTACTACACCCTCAAGCGCGCCCTGGAGGGGCCCGGCTACATCACGCTGCTGACCGGGTTCATGGCGGTCAGCTCGATGGACCAGGTCGAAGTCGTGGACGACTACACCCTCAAGATCACCGCCTCCCAGCCTGCGGCGCTGGCGGAGATCATCTTGAGCTTCCAGGTGCTGGGCGCGGTGAGCGAGGCCACGGCCACGGCCCATGCGACGGCCGACGATCCATGGGCGGAGACCTTCTTCCGCACCAACTCCAACTCCAGCGGCCCGTACATCATCACCAGCTGGAATGCGGGAGTGGAGTACGTCTTCGAGCCCAATCCCAACTACTGGCGCGGGTCCGAGTACTTCCACAACTGCAAGGTGATCTTCCGAGTCGTGCCGGATGCGACCACGCGCGAGCAGCTGCTGCGCGCCGGTGACGTCGACGTCGCGCTGGGCGTGCCCTACGGCGACCTCAAGGAGCTCGAGGCCAATCCCGACATCAAGATCTACCACGTGCCGACCACCCGTGTCTACCATGCCGGGATGAACCAGCTGCAGAAGCCGTTCGACGATGTCCGCGTCCGCAAGGCGATGTCGATGGTCGTGCCCTACCAGGCGATCATTGACAATGTGATCTACGGCTACGGCGCCAATCCCGGCTCGCCGATCGCCGCCGGCATGGTCACGCACACCGACGAGTTCTTCACCTACGACCAGGGCACGGTGGATGAGGCCAAGGCCCTCCTGGCGGAGGCCGGCTATCCGAATGGCTTCACGGTCGACCTGGTCGTCCCGCAGGAGGATCAGGCCCGCGTGGACTCGGCGACCTGGATCCAGTCCGGCGCGGCCACAATCGGTGTGACGGTCAATGTCAACGCATTGCCCATCGCCCAGTTCAACGGCCTCCTCGATGGCATGGATGAGAACAGCAAGCACAACCTGCCGTTCTACATCTTCGAGTGGTACTCCTGGGGCAATGACCCGGCGTTCCAGTTCACCTGGAACTTCAAGTGCGGTCAGTGGACCAACTACTCGAATGTCTGCAACGAGGAGCTTGAGCAGATCATCACCGACCTGACCCTGAGCCGCGATCCGGCCGAGCGCGAGGAACTCAGCAAGCGCGGGCAGGAGATCGTGGTGCAGGAAGAGGTGCCCTGGATCTACCTGTACGCGCCGGAGTGGGTCATCGCCACGCGCTCCAACGTGAGCGGGATCGCGTTGTTCAATGACCTGACCTTGCGCTACGCCTTCCTGGGCAAGAAGTAACCGATCGGCGAACGCCTGAAGCTGGCGTGAGCCAAAGGCAGGGGCATGCCGGGCGCGTGCCCCTGCCTGTACAATACGCCGCGATGGGAAAGGCAATGAGGCGAGGACGGATTCGATTTCTGGTTGCTTGCGGGACCGGCCGTCTAATCGGCGTTCCGGATTCATCCGGGGCAGCCAGCGGTTGGTGGCCCCGGGAGCGAGGGACCGGCTCGTGCCTCGCCTGCTAAGCTACCTGCTGCGGAGGATCGGGCTGGCGGTGGTCACGCTGGCCGGCGTGGTCGTATTCGTCTTCCTGCTGACCCATACGCTCCCCTCCAACCCGGCCTCCCTGCGTGCCGGCCCACTGGCTGACGCCGAACTCATCCACAAGTATGAAGTCGAGATGGGGCTGGACCAGCCGATCTACGTCCAGTTTGCCCGCTACGCACAGGAGATCGCCACCGGCAACCTCGGCGAGAGCTGGAAGACAGGCCAGCCCGTCCGCCAGGAGCTGGGGGAACGGCTTCCGGCGACGCTGGAGCTCGCCGCCACGGCGTTCCTGATCGCGCTGGTCATCGGCGTGGGGCTGGGCGTGCTGGCGGCCGTCTTCGCCGGATCATGGATCGACCAGGGCGTCCGCCTGTATGCCACGCTGGGAGCGGCCCAGGCACTCTTCTGGCTGGCGCTGCTGATGGTGCACGTCTTCTACTACACGCTGGATTGGGCACCGGCGCCGCTGGACCGGCTGACGATCGGCGTGCCGGAGCCTCCCCTGGTCACTGGCCTGTTCACCGTCGACAGCCTGCTCGCCGGCCAGTTCAGCACCTTCCTGGACGCACTGAACCATCTCTGGCTCCCGGCCCTGGTGCTGGCGTTTGTGGTGAGCGCGCCGATCGTCAAGATGACGCGCGGGTCGATGCTGGACGTCCTGAACTCAGACTTCATCCGGACGGCCAAGGCCATCGGCGTCCCCAGGCGCAGTGTGGTGATGCAGGATGGCCTGCGCAATGCCTTCATCCCGATCCTGACCATGGTCGGCATCGTCTTCGGCTACCTGATCGCCGGGAACGTGATTGTGGAGAAGGTGTTCTCCTGGGCGGGCATCGGGCAGTACGCCTGGATCGCATTGACGATCAATGACTTCAATGCCGTGCAGGGGTTCGTCATCGTGATCGCCTTCATGTACGTCGGCATCAATCTCGCCATCGATCTGGCCTACGGGTTCATCGACCCGCGCATTCGTCTGGGCTGAGAGTGGACACGACGCTGAATCCACGGGCGGCCCGCATGCCAGAGCCCAAGCGCTCGATCTGGTATCGCGGGCGGAGTGCGGTCGGACGCTGGCGGCTGCTCTCCTTCGGCGTGGTGTTGATCCTGACCTACGCGGCCGTGGCCGTGATCGGCCCCGAGCTGGCACCCTTTGGGCCGAATGCGACCAACCCGCAGGCCACTCTCCACGCCCCATCGCCAGAGTTCCGGTTCGGCACGGACAAGTTCGGGCGGGACATCTTCTCGCGCGTCCTGCATGCCACCCGTCTCGATTTGGGCATTGCCTTTTTCGTGGCGCTGAGTGCCTTCCTGGTCGGATCGACCATCGGAGCCCTCTCCGGTTACTTCGGCGGCGCGGTGGATGACGTGGTCATGCGCGTCGTCGATGTTCTGCTCGCGTTCCCGGGCTTCATCCTGGCCATGGCCATCACCGGGATCCTGGGGGACACCGTTCCCAACGTCATCGCGGCCATCAGCCTCGCCTATGTGCCGTATTTCATTCGACTGACCCGGGGGGAGATGCTGCGCGTGCGCACGAGGCAGTATGCCGATGCCGCCATCGCCGTTGGCAACCCGCGCTGGCGGGTCGTGCTACTGCACCTGCTCCCGAACGCGCTGACCCCGGCCTTCATCCAGGTGACGCTCGTGCTGGGATGGGCGATCCTGGACGCCGCAGGGCTGGCCTTCCTCGGCCTGGGGATCACCCCGCCGACCGCCGAGTGGGGAGTGATGGTGGCGGAGGGCGCCCAGCGCATCATCACCGGCGAGTGGTGGACCTGGCTGTTCCCCGGCCTGGCGATCGTGATCATCGCCTTTGGCTTCAGCATCGTCGGCGACGGCCTGCGC
>JAPLGR010000007.1 GCA_026390045.1 Chloroflexota bacterium
TGCATCGCCTGCCAGGCCTGCGAGGTGCACTGCAAGGCCAACAAGGACCTGGGCGCCGGCCCGGCACCGTGCAAGATCGTCACGGTCGGGCCGATCGACGTCGGTGGGCGGCCGCGCCTACGCATCGTCTTCATGCCTTGCTTCCATTGCGAGGAACCCTGGTGTGTCAAGGCCTGTCCGACGGGTGCAATGCACCGGCGGGAGAAGGACGGCATCGTATTCGTCCAGGCCAGCCTGTGCGTCGGCTGCAAGACGTGCATGTCCGCCTGCCCGTGGGGCACGCCCCAGTGGGACACGACCGCTCGCAAGGTGGTCAAGTGCGACTACTGCAAGGACCGAGTGGATGCAGGGCTGCAGCCGGCCTGCGTGACGAAGTGCGTGACGGGCTGCCTCTCCTTCGGCGTCGCCAGCGAAGTGGCGGACCCCCGGCGCGAGCGCTACGCGCGCCAGATCGTCGCCGAGCCGTTCGGTGAAGCGTAGGGGGGAGCCATGAGCGAACCCCAGAAAGTGCCAGCGTGGCTCGACGCGGGCGCCGCCGCCCTGGCGGGGGCAGCCCCGCCGGCGCCGACCCTCGAGGGCGCCCTGCCGGGCCTCGCCCAGGCCCGGTCACTGGCGCCGATCCAGCGGCTCCAGCGGCTACGGGATGCGGGCCTCACCGAATGCGGTGGTGCGGGCGAGCCCGTCCATCTCGCCTGGCGCCAGTTCCTGCGCGGGTACGGCCCGTCGATACTCGTGATCGATGCGACCGGGCGCGACACGCTGGCACGTGGTTCCGCCACGGTCCTGGATCGCGCTCCGTGGCTCCTGGCGGAGGGCGTGCTCATCGCCCTCGGCCTCCGCGACAGCACCAAGGTCGAGCTGCGGCTGCCGGCCGGGCTCACCGGGGCCGAAGCGGGTCTCCTGAACGCCGCCGATTCCATCCGGGCACTCGCCCAGATCCCTGTCTCGCGTCGGCAGGTGGAGGTGCAGCGTGACTGCCGGCCGGGTTGCTGGGCAGAGGGACGTCTTCCCGATGGATCACGACTCGTTCACACGCCGGAGACCTGGTGCCGGATCGCCTTGCAGTTCTCCGGCCGATCGAGCGCCGGGGCTTCGCTGCTGACGCTCCGGCGCGGCACGAAGCAGCGCGGCCTGGTCGAGCTCGACCACTCCCGGACCCTGCGCGCCCAGATCGCGGATTGGGGCGGTGGCGAGAGCGACGGCCGGGACGCCGTGCTCGTCTTCGATGACGGGTTGGGGGGCTTCCTTCCCCTCTCCTCGGCGGACCTTCCGTGCGATCCACTTTCCTTTGCGTCCGCGAGCATCATCCCTGCCCCTTCCAGCCTGATGGTGATGGCCGCGGGCGTGTGCGTCGTCAAGCAGACCGGGCGTGCGCTCTATCGCCACTGGCAGCTCGCCGAGGGGGAAGAGGCGCCGGTTCGCGCGCTCCTGGCGCGTGCCGCGCGTCTCGTGACCACCATCACGATCGGCCATGGCGACACCGCGCATCTGGCCGCGCTGGAGGACGTGGCACTCGAGCTCGCCGCGCAGGGACTGGCGGCCGCCTGGCCGCTGGGCAGCTCCCTGCGATTCTTCCGTGAGCAGTGGGAACGCCACGCGCGGCGCGAATCCTGCCCGGAGGGGCTCTGCCTGGTGCGCAATGCCGCGCCCTGCCATCGGACCTGCCCGGCCAACATCGACATCCCGAGCTTCATCGCCGACCTCGGCCGCGGCGACCACCGGTCCACGATCGAGGTCATCCGGAGGGACAACCCGTTGCCGCTGACCTGCGGCCTGGTCTGCCCGGCGCCTTGCGAATCCGCCTGTGTCCGAGGCGGCAGCGACGGGGCCGTCTTCATCCGG
>JAPLGR010000145.1 GCA_026390045.1 Chloroflexota bacterium
GCTTGTCTGCGCGATCTCGCGAACGTTCTCAAGGCTCACGTTACCCGAAGCCTCGAGCCGGGCCTTGCCGCGGTTGATGGCCACGGCCTTCTTCATCATCGTCGGACTCATGTTGTCCAGCAGAATCCGACGGGCCCCGGCGTCCAATGCTGCCCGGACATCCTCGAGCGTGCGTGCCTCAACTTCGATCTCCAACCCGGTCTCGGCCGCCCGCGCGCGCCGGACAGCTTTCACCAGGGAGCCGGCGAAGTCGATGTGGTTGTCCTTGATCAGGATCATGTCATACAGGCCGAGTCGGTGGTTCTCTCCCCCCCCTCGCCGCACGGCCAGCTTGTCGAAGGCCCGCAACCCCGGAGCCGTCTTGCGTGTGTCCAAGATCCTGGCCGGGGTGCCGGCCACCGCATCGACGAATTGACGGGTGAGGGTGGCGATGCCGGACATGCGCCCGAGGAAGTTCAACGCCGTACGTTCCGCCGATAGGATCACCCTGGCCGGGCCGCCGATCTCGGCTAGGACCTGGCCGCAGGAGACCCGGCTCCCCTCGGGGACCAGAGCCTTGAAGCTCGCGCTCCGGTCGAGCTCAAGGAAGACGGCCTCGGCGACATCCAGCCCGGCGACAATTCCGTCCTGCTTGGCGACCAGACGGGCATGAGCGCGGGCGTCATCGGGGACGATGCTCGCGGTGGTGATATCCCCCGCGCCAAGATCCTCCTCCAGGGCCAGTCTGATCTGTGCGTGAAGGTCATCCGGCAACATCGGGAACACCTCAGGGCAGCGGCCCGGTGAGCGGGAGGGAACTGAGACGGGAGGAGCTGGCGCCGCTATGCCTCGTTAGACACCGACGATCATCCACCTGAACCGCGCCCGCATCACGCCAAATGAGCCATTCATACTTCGACCGTCGAATCCGGCGCCCAGTTGTGATTGTAACGCGCCTGAGGGTTTCCCAGCGGCCGTTCGATCCGGAGGCTCAGGTCTCTAGCCATGGACGACTGCCAAGCAGTTGCCCCCGTCTGTGGAACCGTGTTGGCTCTGGCCAGACCATGACTGGCAGGCAATCTGCGACGAGTCGTCGGCCTCCTCGTCAGCTGCGCTGCAATCTGTGACACACATCACAAATCGGCGCCGAAACGACATCTCCGCATGCCGGGAAGTACTGACTCGCCGTGCGGGTCGTATCATGGCAGGCTGCGCCCAGCCGACAGGAACCCGCAAGTGTAGCTGTCGTCTCGTTCTGAAGGACGGTGAAGCGTCTTGGAATGACGAGGCGGTAGGAAACATGAGACCCTTAGGCAGAATCCGGCGGAAGGCGAGCCATCTGCTATCGCGATGGTTATCAAGACGGCCGTACCGTAAGGTCTACAGTAGGGGTTCAGACCGAGTTAGTTCACATCCGTAAGGTCGAGGGCCGTTCGCCCCGGCGGGCGCCGGCCCGAACGGGGTTCGAGCCCCCCGCGCCCACCAGATCAACACCCCTGTCCTTATAGTTGGCCCGAAGAGGGAACCGCAAGGACAATTGTTTCCGCGAGGATTTCGCCCACGCCAACCGCGGACCTTATGGGTGCAGGCTCGCAGGTCAGCCACGGGCCGGCCGGGCGAGCCTCCCATCAGGCCAGTACTGGGCACTTCATTCGCTAACGCCTAGCCGGCGCTCGCAGCCTCAACGTCGGCCCTGAGCCGTTCCAGCCGCTTCGCGCGTTCCGCGACGAAACGCTCGATTCCCTTGAGCAGCCACTCGGGCGAGAGATGCGCTTCCTCAATGACCTCGTCCAGTGTCCCGCCCGTCCGCCAGCGATCGTCCCAGTCGGACGTCAGGGAGTACTCGCCCGCTAGCGGGTTGAACGACCAGTCCTGCATCGATCCGCGCGACTGAGTGGAGATGAACGTTGAGTCGATCCGATCCGCAGGGCTCAGAACCTGCTTGCGATACGCCTCCGGCTGCAGCGCGAACAGCTCGGGCGAGGCGCCGCAAACGATCTTCACGTTCAGACCGCGTGTCTCCAGCTCCGGGACCACCTTGACGATCCCTGCCATGGCGCTCGTTCCCTGGACGACGATAGCGCCGCCGCGCGGCTTGCCCGGGGCATAGCCGCGCACGACATACGCGCCCTTCGCCGCCTCGAAGTGCGACGGGATCCCCAGCTTGGCACGATCAGGAATAGTGATCGGCGGCCGCGTCAGGTGGAGTACCACCAGCGGCACCGGGGTCTTGAGCGCTGCCCCGAGCAACACAGGTACCTCGTTGTACTCCCACGGGTGCAGGTTGAGCACCTGGCCGCGAGGGAAGAGCTGCATCACCGCCGGCTCAAAGATGCCAAAGTGCGTCCGGCTGTCATCGGCCGTCTCGGGGCCCGAGTGCCCGGCCACATAGATCACCTTCCCCACCTTGAGCTGGCAGTCCTGCGCCAGCTGGCTGAACAGCCGCATCATCCCGTACTTCAGGTACGAGAACGAGCCGTACGTCGAGCACGCGCCCCAGAAGCCGTCGAACTCCTTCTCCGGATCCTTCGAGAAGTTGACCGAGGCCACCCCGGCCAGGATGCCGACGTTGGCAAACTCGGTGATCTCCTGCGGCAGCAGCACGCCTTCCTGCGTCCCGTAGCGCTCGTACCAGCCATAGCCCTTGAAGTCGCCGTAGCCTTTGGCGAAACCACTGATGTTGGTCGAGTCAGCCAGGTCAGCCGAGGCGGCCAGGAACAGCGGCCGCCCGTACTCCTTCGCACCATACGCATTGATCCACGAACCCCACTTCGCCAGCGCGGCGCGGTTGGCAATCGACGTCCCCGGCTTGACGTACACGTCCTCCGGGTAGTGGGTGAAGTCGTACAACCTCTCATCCTTCCACGGGATGCCCTTCGACTGCAGCCGGAAGCCCGGAATCTCCTCCGGCACGCTGTCGCCAAGCGTCACCAGCCGGTCGGCCAGGTAGTCGACCAGTGCCTGGTCCTTGTGCAGCACGTCCATGACCGCTTTCAG
>JAPLGR010000297.1 GCA_026390045.1 Chloroflexota bacterium
GCCGAGGACAAGCTCTCACTCCGAGACGCCGCCAGGTACCTCAACGATGGAGGCATCCGTACCCGCTCAGGGAATCCCTGGCGCTCGAGCACGCTGGCCGACATCCTCCGGAATGAGACCTACATCGGGAACGCCTACACCTTCCGCCACGCCTCCGTGGAGCCAACCCATCCTCGCAGCCGCACCCCTTACCGCAGGGTGAAGAACACCGCCAAGAGGCTGCGCCCCCCGGCTGAATGGATCCCCATACCCATCGTGTCCATCATCGAGCGCCCGATCTTCGATGCTGCCCGGGCGCAGATGCAGCTCAACACGGAGCGCTCACACCGGAACAACAGGTGCAATCAGTATCTCCTTCGTCTGCTCACAGTCTGCGGCTTGTGCGGATCACGCATCTACGGTGTCGCCAACAACCGCCGCACGTACTACCGATGCTCCGCTCCGACCAACAGGAGGGTCTCGCCGGAGGATCACCCTGTTTCCATCCGCCAACCCAAGCTTGACGACCTGGTATGGGATGCCCTGGTTGACCTCATGGACGATCCCGAGCGGCTTGAGGCGCATCTGGCCAAGCGCCTGGCGGTCCCAGAGACCCCCAGGCACACGCACGAGAAGGAGGCTCACGAGAGAGCCCTCGCCGCTCTGGACGCCGAGGAGGGCAGGCTAATCGACGCCTACCGGGAAAACGTAATCGACCTCGAGCAGCTGAAGACTCAGATGCAGAAGTTGAAGGCGAAGCGTACCCACCTCAAAGGCATCCAAGAAGCCCTTGCACGCTCTTCAGAAACCCCTCTGCGCCCCTCAGTCACCCGAGAGATGCTGGGAGACCTAAGCGCTCGATATCGCCGTGCTATGGCCAATGCAGACTTCAGCGCCCGCCGGAAGATCGTGGAGAACCTTGTCACCCAGGTGGCCATCTATCCGGGCAGGGCCGTTGTCTCGGGCGTCATTCCAATCGACAATGGTCGATTGAGTCCGGCGTATCTGCTTCCGCCGGGTAGCATAGCTCAAGCCTGCCGGGCGCACATCGACCTGCTGGCGTTCACCGGGCACAAGGGGCTGCAGGGCCCACCCGGAACTGGCGGCCTAGTCCTCAACCGGCGAACGGACTCAGGAGGGCAGAGCAGCCTGATTGATGAGATGAGGCCGCATCTGCAGGGCGGCACGTGGAGCCGATCGCAATCGGAAGAGCAGCCGGACATGCTCCCGGACAAGTTCGAGGGCGGCACAGCCAACGGGGCTGGCATCGCCGGTCTGGGCGCGGGCATCCAATGGGTCCTCGAGCGCAGCATCGCGTCCCTGCACGCAGGCGAGTGCGAGCTGACCGCCATGCTGATCGAAGGCCTCGACCAGCTGCCAGGAGTGATTCTCTTCGGCCCATCCGCGGCGACCGAGAGGACTGCTGTGGTTTCCATCCGGGCGGCCGGGAAGGCCGTCTCCGAGATCGGCCTACGGCTGGACGAGGAGCACGGCGTGCTGTGTCGCGTCGGGCTGCACTGCGCGCCGGCCGCCCACCGCAGCCTAGGCACGCTTCCGGAAGGCACGCTCCGACTGGCTCCTGGGCCTCTGACAACCCGCGATGACGTTTCGTGGCGATCCAGGCTGTCGCTCAGGTCGTGCAAGGATGAAAACGCTCGGTGTCGTGCTGTTCCACACGAGCTCAGCCGCGCTGCGCGCTGAGAAGGTGCTGCTCGCGGCCGGGAGGATGGTCAAGTTGATCCCCACCCCGCGGAACCTCTCGAGCGACTGCGGCATCTCCCTGCAATTCGCGTGGGAAGACCGGCTGTCGATCGAGGCGCACCTGGCGGGGGCGCGCGTCGAGGCTGCCGCGATTCACCCGATGCCTTGACAGGCGGCGAACTGCTGACAATCCGCAGCTAACTCGATCGCCACTGCGGGGGCGAAGCACGTGAGTTATGTGCTTCGCCCCCTACGATTCCTTCAGCTAGAGCCTGTCAGGCTCCCCACCTGGTAGGCCTCGAAGGGATGGCAAGGGCCGACCTTCAGAACCCGGGAGCGCAACGCTCACAACTTGTCTCTGCTGTCACAATCTGCTATTTGTAATACTTGACATAGCAAACCGTATGTACTAATATATTAGTTGCGTGGAGTGCTTCATGGCAGAGAAGAAGGACGCGAAACCAAGGTCATCCGGAGCGACGCCGGCGTCGAGATTGCAGCGGCCGCGTCGAACGCGGCTTCGCCGCCACGTAGCTCTGTTCCAGGAGGCGCCACCGGGAATCGGGGTTGAGGTCGACGTTGGGGGTCGGCTGCGCGTCCTGCGCACGGAGCAAGGGCTGTCGCTACGCCTGCTGGCCGAGATGAGCGGGCTGAACGTGAACACGCTGAGCCTGATTGAGAACGGCCGCACGTCGCCCAGCGTCAGTACGCTCCAGCAGGTCGCGCAGGCGCTGGACGTTCCGATTGCTGCTTTCTTCGAGACAGACGACGCTGTTCAGAATGTCGTTTTCCAGAAGGCCGGGCAGCGGCCGCGCGCTGCGTTTGCCCACGGCACGGCCGAGGATCTTGGCGGTGGGATGATGATGCAGGGCGGCCAGCCCTTGCTCGTCACGCTGCGGCCAGGCACCGATAGCGGCCCTTCGCCGATCGTCCACACGGGCCACGAATTCGTCTACTGCCTGGAAGGCCAGCTGACCTACTCCATCGGGGAACGCAGCTACATCCTGGAGGCAGGCGACAGCCTGATCTTCGAGGCTCACCTGCCCCACCGATGGGGAAACGCAGGGCCGATCATCACGCGCTCCCTGCTGATCCTGTGCCCGAATGACCAGAACGACAACCCGGCCCAACAGCACTTTGCGATCGAAGCCGAACTCCCGGCACCCGAGTAGGTTACCTGAGGAGGCGTGTCATATCCAGCCGCGTCGTCCGCGCGCTACCGCTGCTCCTGATCCTGGCCGCCTCGATCGTAGTTCTTGTCAGCACGACCCCGGCCGCAGCGCAGGCGCCCACGCCTGGTCCGGATGATTCGTGCCTCGCGTGTCACGAGGAGCTGTACCGGCTGCACGACATAGGCAAGGCGTTCTGCCTGTGTGGGGCGCCGATGAACTGCACCTGCTGCCACGGAGGCGTCACGGGCGAGCCGGACGAAGAGGCTGCCCACCTGGGCATGGTGGCCAATCCGCTGGTCGAGGACGCCCCACCGTGCCAGTCATGTCACCCGGACGATTTCGATGCGCGCCAGGCCATCTTCGCCGCGCGTGCGGGACTGAGCGCCACCCCGTGCCCCACGATGGAAGCCTTCCGTTGCCGCCATTGTGCCGCCGGGTGCGCCCGCGGAGCCGCGCGGGCTCGAAGCGTGGCAGATTGCAGTCCTTTCGCTGCTCGGCCTGGCCTTCATTGGGCTAGTCTTCTTCGCCTATCGATGTTGGAGGACAGATTGCACTGCCAGACAAGCCCCATCGTAGAGGGCGTCGCTCGCGAAACCACAAACCATAGGAGAGGTAGATGAAGATCGCTGCCATCACAGAAGACGGAACCACGATCAGCCAGCACTTCGGCCGGGCACCCTACTACTTGGTGTTGACGGTGGAGGACGGCCGGGTCGTCAATCGAGACTTGCGGGAGAAGCTAGGGCATGCGCACTTTGCGAATGAGCCTCACGAGCCTGGTCCTCCCGGCCAGCCCCACGGCACCGACCCGGCAGCGCAAAACCGTCACATTCGCATGGCCGAATCCATCGCCGACTGCGAGGCGCTTCTGTGCGGGGGGATGGGTATGGGCGCCTACCAGAGCATGAAAGAACGCGGGATTCGTCCGATCGTTACCGACATCGAGTCGATCGAGGAAGCGGCCATCGCCTACATCGAGGGCCGTATCGTCGATCAGATCGACCGACTCCACTGAGTTGCCGGGCGGCAAGCACAAACGCTTTGGCGAGGGCGTCATGCCGGGGAGATGAAGGACGGCTGCGTCAAGCCTGTGCGGGGGCCGCTTCCGGCCGCTGCCGACGGTTGTGAGGAAATCCGGATGACCATCGATCAGGGACAAAGAGAAGGAGGAACACCATGCCGCGTGGAGATCGGACGGGTCCCGCGGGTGCGGGGCCGATGACAGGCCGAGGTCTCGGTCTGTGTGGGGGATATGACGCGCCAGGTTTCACCCAAGCTGGCGCAACGCCGCGGTTTGCACGGGGAGGGCGCTCCTGGGGGAGCGGTCACGGCTGGCGGCACTGGTATCACGCCACGGGTCTGCCCGGGTGGGTGAGGTTCGGCACCACACCACACTCCCAGGAGCAGGAGAAAGAGACCCTGAAAGGTCAGGCCAGGTGGCTCGAAAACGCGCTGGCAGCGATTCGTCGGCGCATTGAGGAAACCGAGAAGGAATGAATGTGCTGTGGTGCGGATGGGGCTCTGACGAGAGAGCCCCATCCGAGCCACGAGGAGGTGGGCGATGCCCGGTCAAGGGTTGGGTAGAGGTCAGGGGAGGGGCGGCGGAGGGCGCGGCGGGGGCGGCGGCACCAAGCCCGGTTCAGGTCCGGCGGGGAACTGCCTGTGCCCGAAGTGTGGGCACAAGCTGCCGCATCAGGCGGGTCAGCGGTGCCTCGACATCGCCTGCCCGAAATGCGGGACGAAGATGGTCCGAGAGTAACCAGGAGAAGGAGCCGAAGATGGGGACCAAGGGAAGGGAGATCGTCAAGCTCGAAGTGCCGGACCTAGTTGCTGATCTGACACGAGCCTATGCAGACGAGTGGCTGGCGGCATACGCCTACAACTACATGGGACAGGTGGTCACCGGCCGCCCGGCTGCCAAGAATCTGGCGGCATTGCTGCGGGACACGGCCAAAGACGAGCTGGAGCATCAGCAGGAGCTGGCTGAGCGGATCGTTTCCCTGGGCGGCAAACCGGTTCCCGTGATCAGCAAGCTGATCGAGACAAGCAACGACGGGTATCCGGCCCCGCCAGAGAACGAGAGGGACTTCGAGGCGATTGTCCGCACGGTGATCAAGGCGGAGCGCGGGGCCATCGAGGTTTATCACCGCTTGGGCGCCAAGACCGAGGGGAAGGATCCGATCACACACTGCTTGGTCGTGCACATCCTCGGCGAGGAAGTGGAACACGAGGACGAGTTCGAGAGCCTGCTGGGTGAAGTATGAGAATCGTTGTCACGACCACGGCCCCGGATCTCGATTCGCCCGTCGATCCCCGCTTTGGACGGGGAGCCTACTTCGTGGTGGTCGACACCACGACGCTAGAGTGGCAGGCGCACCCGAATCCCGCCGCTGCGGCTTCCGGGGGAGCCGGGATCCGGGCGGCACAGTTCGTCGCCGAGCAGAAAGCAGACGGGGTGATCAGCGGGGACTTCGGCCCCAATGCGCACCAGGCGCTCACGGCTGCTGGTGTGGGCATGTACCTGTTTGGGACCAGCGCCTCCGCCCGCCAGGCCGTCGAGCGGCTTAAGGCGGGCGAGCTTGAGAGCCCGGGCGGGTCTGCGCGGGAGGGCAGGCAACCCAGGGGCTGAGAGGTAGCGAATGCGCATCGCCGTAGCCAGCGGGAAGGGTGGCACCGGCAAGACCACGGTGGCCACCAGCTTGGCGCTCAGTCTGGCGGCGGACGGAAGGGGCGGGGAATTCGCTCCAGGTCCGCCGCTGCTGCTGGATTGTGATGTGGAGGCGCCGAACGCGCACCTCTTTCTGCGACCGCGCTTCGAGCGTGTCTGGGAAGTTGGCATCCCGGTCCCGCAGGTTGACGAGGCGCGCTGCACCGCGTGCGGGCGATGCGCCGAGGTGTGCGCCTACAACGCCGTGGCCGTCCTGGGAGCGAAGGTGCTGGTCTTCCCGGAACTGTGCCACGGCTGCGGCAGCTGTGCTCGGGCTTGCCCTGAGGGCGCGATCATCGAAG
>JAPLGR010000006.1 GCA_026390045.1 Chloroflexota bacterium
CTCGCTGGGAAGAGCGTTACCCGGATGGTGCGGTTGGACAGTTCACGCTCGCGCAGTGCAGCTTTGCGGGCACCCGCTGGGCGCATAGACGGCCACCACGCTAACTTTCGCGGATATCCGGAGGCAGCCATGCAGCTCGAATTCACGGCGGTGTTCCGCAAGGTCCCGTCCGGTTACGTCGGATTTGTCGAGCAACTCCCTGGGGCAAATACCCAGGGCGCCACGCTCGCGGAGACCCGGGCCAACCTCGCCGAAGCCGTACACTTGGTCCTCGAAGCCAATCGCGCCCTCGCTGAGGAAGCTCTCGATGGCGCCAAAGTGATCCGCGAGCCGCTGCGCCTCGGCGCGGCGTGAAACTCCGAGATCTCCTGCGGCACCTCGAAGCCCACGGCTGCGAGCTGTTGCGGGAGGGCGCGAAGCACTCGGTCTACGTCAACCGCAGTGCGCGCAAGACCTCCACCGTTCCTCGCCATCGCGAAGTCGATGACTTCCTCGCCCACAAGATCTGCCGCGACCTCGACGTGCCAAGGCCTGACGCCTAACAAGCGCATGAAGCTGCCACTACGCGCAGGCTTTCGCCTCGCTGGGAAAGACGTTACCCGGATGGTGCGGTGGGACAATTCACGAACGCGCAGTGCAGCTTATGCGCGAGTCCGTTAGGCAGCACCACGCTGGCACCTTGCCTCGTACGTACGTCGTACATATAATTGGGTTGTGAGCCAACTTCGGTTTGAGTGGGACCCGGCGAAGGACGCGCTCAACCAGCGCAAGCATGGCATCTCCTTCGATGAGGCCACCACCGTCTTCTCGGATGAAGCCGCTCTCTTGATTGACGATCCGGACCACTCGGTCGCCGAGGAGCGCTTCGTTCTGCTTGGACTGAGTGCCCGGTGGCGGGTCCTACTGGTGGTGCATTGCTATCGTGCGGATGACGCCGTCATCCGCGTCATCAGCGCGCGCAAAGCGGATCGCCAGGAGCGGGCGCGGTACGACCAGAGGTGGCAGCTATGAGGAAGCACTACGACTTCAGTCACGCGCGGCCGAATCCCTACGCTCGGCGACTCAAGCGCCCGGTGACCATCCGGCTCGACCAACCGACCATCGCCTACTTCAAGGCGCTGGCGGAAGAGACCGGGATCCCCTATCAGACGCTCATCAATCTATTCCTGCGTGACTGCGCGGTTGCGGGACGCCGGCCGGGATTGCGCTGGACGCCAGCCAAGGGTGCTGCCTAACAGGTTGCTGAACAATGGTGGCGAAGGCGTGAAGAAGGCACCGTCGCGCCGGGATCAGCGAGGTCGCTGCGCTGCACGAAGGTGAAAGCTCTCCTCTTGCACCGCTCGCCTGTCATCGGCGGTGCTCGTGGAGGTGTGCGGCCGGCCCGCGCTCATGCCGGAACTGCCGCGAGTAGTGTTCGCAGCCGCACCAGATTGTACGCCGCACTCGTGAACGCGAAGATCCAACCCACCAGCTCGCGGCCGCGATGATGCAGTTTGCGCAGGAGGCCCACGCATTTCTGCCAGCCGAAGCCCTCCTCGACCAGCTTGCGTTTCCGTTGACTGACGGCGTACCCCGCATGCCGCGTCGTGCGGCCATCAACAGCGCTCTGTCCGCCGCGATAGCGGATGGGGTTGGGACTCACGTGCGGCGTGAATCCCAGCGTGCGAACGCCAGCTATGAAGTCGGGCGTGTCGTAGCCCTTGTCCGCGCCCAGCGTGCGCCTGCCTCGCGCAGGGTCGAGCAACGTGAGCATCTCCAGCGCGGCGTCGCGTTCGGCGTGATGTTCGGGGGCGCGCACATCGGTCTGCACGATCAGGCCATGGCGATTCTCCGTGAGCACGCTCGCTTGATAGCCGAGAAACGCGGCCCCGTGGTGCGTCTTCCGCACCAGCCGCGTGTCGGGATCGGTGACCGACCGATGCGTAGCGTTGGAACGCTTCTCGCCGCGGAAGTTCACGCTCGGATTGCTCGGGTCGCCGTCCGATGGCGGGGGTGTCGGGTCCTCGATGGGTCGGAAGCTCTTGTGGCTCGCCCAGCCCTCGAGCAGCGTGCCGTCCACGGTGAAGTGCTCGTGCGAGAGAACGTGATGCTGGTCGGCCAGCGCGAGCACCTGGTTGAAGAACGCCTCCGCGATGTTGCCCGCCAGCAGCCGGTCGCGATTCTTGGTGAACACCGTGGGGTCCCAGACCGCGTCATCCGGGGTGAGGCCGACGAACCAGCGGTAGAGCAGATTGTAGTCCAACTGCTCCATCAGCTGGCGCTCGCTGCGAATCGTGTACAGCACCTGCACGAGGAGCGCCCGGAGCAGTTGCTCAGGCGGAATCGACGGTCGGCCGAGGGCCGAATACATCTCCTGAAAGCGCGGCGAGAGCGCTACGAGGAGTGGATCGACCAACCGGCGCATCGCCCGGAGGGGGTGATCGGCGGGTACGCGGTCTTCGATCGACCGGTAGCTGAACAACACCGCCTGCCGCTCGTCCGCTCCACGCATCGCATACTCGCTGTGAAGGTCGCGCCAACCTACAATATTCTCCGGCGCGCGCCAGACGCAGTTTCAGCTACTTCTTCAGCAACCTGCTAACCAGCGCAGAGCCTGTGTGAAAACCCCCGGATGTGCACAAACAGGGGGTCTTCGGATGTCTCGCCGAGGCGAGATCGCGGCTCCTGCGCGAAATCTGAGCGTCGCGATTCTCGGGGGCGCTGGTAGGCATGGGTTTTCACACAGGCTCCGCATGAAGCTGCCACTGCGCGCAGTCTTCTGTTGCGCTGGACATAGCGTTGCCCGGATGGTGTGGTTGGACAGTTCACGTTCGCGCAGTGCAGCTTATGCGCGAGTCCGTTAGACAGCGCCCGTTATGCTGCCATGCAGTCTCGTTGGAGGGTCCGCGTGACAAGAGGCCACCGCAGGGCCCTTCTGTGCGGGGCCATTCAGGTCGCAATCGCGACGGTGATCTTGGGATGCGCGCATCCTCAAGCGCATACCGCTCCCCTCGAAGGGGCGGGGCTCTGGGACGCCCATACGCACCTGTCCTGGTCGGGGGCGGCGGCTCTCGACAGCCTGGTCAGCTACGGCGT
>JAPLGR010000602.1 GCA_026390045.1 Chloroflexota bacterium
GGAGCGCCGCACCGTCCTGCAGGCTGTCGTGCCTGCGGCGTTCCGCGCGAGGGCGGCTCGTTTGCTGTCGACTGGCGCGCCCGGCGCGACTCGAACGCGCGCACCTGGCTCCGGAGGCCAGCGCTCTATCCACCTGAGCTACGGGCGCGAAAGCAGGGCCTGCTGCCCGCTGAACCATCGAGCGGGCCATGCTGCGGCCCCACTGCGTATTGACTGGCGTGCTCGACAGGACTCGAACCTGCAATCTCCTGATCCGTAGTCAGGTGCGCTATCCACTTGCGCCACGAGCACGCGTCCCGGTTGTCTGGCGGAGAGTCCGGGATTCGAACCCGGGATAGAGCCATTCAGCCCTATAATCGCTTAGCAGGCGATCGCCTTCAGCCGCTCGGCCAACTCTCCGCGCCACGCATCATACCACATCCGCGAGACCGATTTCAACCCTCTTGTTCCCTCGTGTGGGAGCACAATGATAGTGTCCTGTTGGCGCACAGTAGAAGTGTCCGGTCGAGGTGGCGGGGTAATAGGGCGGGATGGAACTCCTGATGAGTCAACGCGAACGAGACCGGTTGAAGGTCGTGCATGAGCTGGTGACGGGGCGGCAGCTGACGCAGGCGCAGGCTGGGGAGCTGTTGAGGCTCAGCGGGCGGCAGGTGCGTCGGCTGGTGAAGCGGTATCGGGAGGCGGGGGATGGCGGGCTGATCCACCGGGGTCGGGGTCGTCCTTCGAACCGGAGGACGCCGGCGGAGACCCGCCAGAGGGTTGTGAAGCAGTTGCGGGAGACGTATGCGGGGTTTGGTCCGACGCTGGCGGCCGAAAAGCTGGCGGAGCGCGACGGGTTGGTGGTGAGCCGCGAGACCGTGCGCCGTTGGATGATCGCCGAGGAGCTGCATGCGCCTCGCCGGCGGCGCGTCGAGGCCCGGAAGTGGCGTGAACGCCGGCCGTGCTATGGTGAGTTGGTGCAGATGGATACGTCGATCCACGACTGGTTCGAGGGGCGGGGTGAGACGGCCGTGCTGATCAGCATGATCGATGATGCCACGGGCCATCTCTGGATGCGTTTCTACCCCACTGACAGCACCGCGACGAACATGGCTCACCTACGGGAGTACGTCGTGCGCTACGGGCGTCCCGTCGCGCTGTACGCCGACAAAGCCAGCCATTTCAAGACGACACGCTCCGCGTCACGGGAGGAACAGCTGCAGGGGCGGGAAGCCCAAACCCAGATCGAGCGCGCCCTCCGCGAGCTGCAGATCGAGTACATTCCGGCTCATTCTCCGCAAGCCAAAGGGCGGGTGGAGCGGTGCTTCGGCACGGCCCAGGACCGGCTGGTCAAAGAGCTGCGGTTGGCCGGCATCCGCACCCTCGAAGCCGCCAACGCCTTCCTCGAAGAAACCTACCTGCCGCTGGTCAACGAACGCTTCACGGTGGAACCGGCCTGTTCGGTCGCTGCGCATCGGTCCGCGGACGGGTTTGACCTGGACGCCATCTTCAGCGTGCAGGAGAGCCGCACGGTCGCCAACGACTACACGATCCGTTTCCGCAACACGCGCTACCAGATCACCCAACGCCCTCTGCCGGCCGGCCTGCGCCGGGCCACGGTGGTGGTCCAGCAACGGCTCGATGCAACCCTCCGACTCCGCTACCGCGGACGCTACCTGAGCTTCGAACGGGTGGGGCCCATCCGCCGCAGCGGGTCGGCTGCCCCGGCTTCGGTCGGGCTACGCCCTCCCTCCGCCGGGGCAGCCGACACCCAACGCCCCGCCCCACCCAAACCAAAGCCCAATCACCCCTGGAAGCGCGGCTATGACCGGACTCTTCTACTGCGCAGACAACAGGACACTTCCAATGTGCCTTGACACAGCGGCGAGCACAGGTGGAGTGCCGTCACTGTCCGCGGCTCTGCCCCCTCAGGAACGCCAGTCCTTCGCTGGCGAG
>JAPLGR010000524.1 GCA_026390045.1 Chloroflexota bacterium
GCGAGCGTTTGTCGACAAGCCAGCTTTGGAGAGGCGCCTCTGTCACCTCATCGGCATCTCCACAGAGGAGGAAAAGACAGTGCAGGCGGCGACGGCAGCAGCCTCTAGCGCAAGATGGTCTGCTGTTGCCGCAGCAATCGCCACCGCCATCGCGCTCATTGCCCTTGGGATAACCATCTACAGCGCAGTCAAGTAGCCTGCAACAGCAAGCGCCTCAGACGACAACCTCCAGGCCATTTATCGGGTGGTCCAGGTCCTGAGGGACAAGGTGGCGGTCAGCCTAGTTCAACCTGGCTGTTAGCCACATAACCACCCAGTGCAATTCCCAAGTGCCATGTAATGTATCCCCTCAACGCATTGACCCATCGAATCAGGATCCCGATAATCCCGCTGGAAGGATGTTGCTCCAACCGTCCGCTTTGGGTATTGGCTTCGAAAACCTGTCTTCTCATAACCAGGCAAACGTATGACCTTTCTCTTGCTGACACGCCACACGCGCGAAAGCCACGTCAACTGGTGGATCGCGCATGGCGGTCGCCGCACAGACCGGCGCTAGCCGGACTTTGACGTGAACATTGGCTCACCTATCATGGAGGGTATCCACTGTCGGCCGGGTAGCAGAGCGATGGACAATTATGATCGGCCCCTAGTCAGTACAGGTGCAAGTGCAAGTGAACTTCGCCATCCCTGAGCACTTTGGCGAGAATGCCCTACACGACCCAACGAACGCCTGGGACGGCTGGCCAACTGGAAGGACCCATCACCGCGTAATGACCGTCACCCTTCTTGTCTCCCCGTCCGCAAACGGCAAGACACGCCACTGCCTCGATCGGGCGCGCCGTGGACGTGCAGACCACAAACTCCAGTCTGCCTGGGTCATCGTCCCGGACCGCCTTCAGACCGTGTCCGTCCGACGCAGGCTTGCCGCGGCAGGCGGCGCCATCGGCGTTCACGTCGGCACCTTCGGTGACCTCT
Organism: Chloroflexota bacterium; assembly: GCA_026390045.1. Lineage (GTDB taxonomy): Bacteria > Chloroflexota > Anaerolineae > Anaerolineales > E44-bin32 > DYJB01. The sequence continues at coordinate 976 of JAPLGR010000524.1, forward strand.
ACCAGATGGTCCTACTCCGCGCCGACACTCCCGTGCCTCTGGCGGAAGAACCTGTCGTCTACCGCCTTGTGCAGGGTGCCATTCAAGAGGTCACTTCCCGGGGCCAGCTCAAGCACTATGCTGCAGTGGCCAGCATGCCTGGGTTCATCAACGCCCTCATCGTACGGATTGCCGAGCTCAAGCAGGCGCGAGTGTTCCCTGAAAAGCTCCTTGCCGTCGCCGACGCCCACGGTCCAGCGCTCGCCGAGCTGGCCCGCGTGTACGCCGCATACCACGAACGTCTCAAGGCAGCAGGGTGGGTGGATCCCGAGGGCCTCAACTTGCTGGCGATCGAGGCACTCGAGCGCAAGCCCGGCCTCATCAGCGACCTGCAGCTTGTCGTTGTCGATGGCTTCGACTCCTTCGACGCCGCCCAGCTGGCGGCTATCCGCCTGCTGGGGCAGGGTGGTGCGGAGGTGCTCGTCACGCTCCCAGGCACACTGGTCATGACGCGAGCCGCGCATCGGCGCTTTGCCCGATCGCTGGAGGCCTTCCGCCGGGCGATCCCAGATACCAACCTCCGCGACCTGCCGGCCGAGACGACTGGCCCGACCCCTTTCAGGCACATCGAACAAAACCTGTTTGAGTCCGCCGCCCCGTCCCTGCCTACCGAAGGCCGCATTGCATTCCTGGAAGCGCGTTCTCCGGCAGATGAGGCGCGTGAGGCGCTGCGTTGGATCAAGGCCCGCGTTGTGCGGGACGGAGTGCGCCCGGATGAGTGCGCACTTGTCACGCCTGACCCCGAGCGCTA
>JAPLGR010000161.1 GCA_026390045.1 Chloroflexota bacterium
GATCGCCCGAAGGTGCGTCAGGTACTGCTGGGCGGCGACCAGGAAGATGTGCAGCAGGAACCGATTGCGCTTGGAGGTGCTCAGGTTGCGCACGCGCCCGTTGGTCAACCCGCGGATCAGGTCGCTTTCGAACGAACAGACGGTGGCCACGATACGGTCGGTCAGGATGATGCCCAGGGGGACTGTCGTGTACGGGATGTCTGAAGTCTCACCCTGATAGCGCGGCACGCGCAGAATGACCAGCGTCACGCCTTCGTCCTTCTCGGTGCGGGCCATCTCGTCCTGGTCGAGGGGGTAGGTCAGGAACTCCGGCGGGATGTTGTAGGCGCGCTGGATCTGCTCCAGCTCATCGAGATCGGGATTCACCAGATGGACCCAGCTGCCGTCAACCGGTTCTTGAATCTGGGCTACACCCTGGGGCGTGCTGCGGTAGACGGTGATCATGGCGCCTCCGTTCTGCAGGCCCGTCGGGTGCAGCCGTCATCATCGACGCGCCTCGTGGGGCAAGGCGGCCGGGGCAATGCAGGAAGCAGAAGTCACAAGGGGCAGCCGGCAACCGGCGCTTCCTGCCTGCCTGAGGGTCGATCCACCTCGATCACCCTCTCAGCAGGCGCGCCGCTGTCGGGCTATCGGGAGGAGGCCCTGTATTCGGGGGCCGGGCTCAGCTCGGCCCCACTGGGCTGGTCACTCGAATCGGTGTCTGCGTTGTCGTCCATCGGCCTGCCCGGCGCGGGGGTGTCCGACCCCTCCGGGCTGCGTTCACCCGTGGTTATATCACCGCCAGCCGTTCCGCGCACTACCCAGTTGGGCCGCCCGGGATGGTCCTTCGGTCCCGCTCGTCACCGTTCCCCTCCGCCGCAGGTATAATCTCGGCCCGCGTGACCGGGGCAAGACCGGAGACAGCGACAGTGCCAGCACGCGCTGTTCCTTCGACAGCCAAGAGCCCGAGGGCCGCAAGCAGCGGCCCTATCAGCAGGCGCAGACTCCACCTCGCGGCGCTGTGCACGCTGGCCGTCCTGGCCTTTGGCCTCGCCTACGGCCAGTCCCCGCTCTACACCTCCAACCAGAATCAGTACTTCCTGCACGGCGCGGCACGCGCTGGGATCGGGTTCCTGAGCGAGGACTGGCTCACCAATACTGCCGATCCCACCCCGGTCTTCAGCTGGATCGTCGAATGGACCTACCGATTGCTCCCACCGGCAGCCTTCTACCTCGAGTATCTGCTGTTGTTCGGCGTCTACCTCGCAGCCCTGTGGCTCATTGCCGATGCCCTCTTTGAACTGCGGACATCCCGCACGCGAGCGCTCGTGTTCCTGGTATTCATTGTCATTCTCCACGCAGCAGCGCTTCGCGTGGTCCAGGGCCGGCTCCTCGGCGAGACCTGGGAGTACCTGTGGGATGGAGGCGTTGCTGGCCAGAGACTGCTGGGGACGGTTCTTCAGCCGAGCTCATTCGGCGTCTTCCTGCTGCTCTCGATCGGGCTGTTTGCACGAGGCCGGTTCGCCTGGGCATGCGCCTCCGCCGCCCTTGCCGCCTCTGTTCACCCGACCTACCTTCTGCCGGCGGCCATCCTGGTTCTGGCCTACTGTCTGATCGCCTGGAGAGAAGAGCGGAGTCTGCGCCGCCCGTTGCTGCTTGGCCTGCTCGCGCTCGCACTCGTGACGCCCATCGTGCTCTACGTGGTGATCGCTCTCGGGCCCACGGGACCGGACTACTTTGCACTGGCTCAGCAGATCCTCGTCCAGGAGCGTGTCCCTCATCACGCGCTGCCCGCCGCCTGGCTCGATGCAACCGTCCTGGTCAAGCTGGCCCTCATCTTCCTGGCGCTGATCGTGACCTGGAAATCCCGTGCTGCCCGCGTCATAGCCCTTGCCACCGCGGCGGGACTGCTGCTGACAGTCATCCAGATCCTCTCGGGCAGTGAGATGCTGGCCCTGCTGTTTCCGTGGCGAATCTCGGCCGTTCTGGTGCCTGCCTCGGTCGGCCTGCTGTGCGGCTGGATCGCGCGTCGGGCTTCCGGTGACCCACCTCTGGCGAATGCCCGGCAGAGTCGGATGGTCTCGATCGCTTGCGTGGCAATCGCGTTGCTGCTGGCCGCAGCCGGCGTGGTTGCCTTCCGGGTACAACGCGCGGAGCGCGACGCCGATCCAGCGTCAGGTGTGTTTCACTTCATCCGCGAACACGCACGCTCCGGCGAGGTCTACTTGATCCCCGCCGCCTTGCAAGAGTTCCGTCTGGCGACCGGCGCGCCTGCCCTGGTCGACCGGAAATCGATCCCGTACCTGGACACCGACGTGGTTGAATGGAGCGAGCGCATGCATCTGGTCGACTTCGTTTACCGTGAGGAGCCAGATGACGTCAACTGCGCGCTGCTTGACCAGCTGGCCGAGCGCTACGGCGTGACGCACATCGTCCTGGACGAAGACCTGCTCGACCTGGCGTGCCCTCAGTCGCGCGAGGTGTATCGCGACTCGCACTATGCTGTGCATGCGCTGACGGCTCCGTGATGCAACCGGCCCAGGGTCCCTCCCTCGCCGTGGCCAACGTTAATGCCTGAACTGCCGGAGCTCGAAGTTGTTCGCGAAGTGCTCGAACGGCGCATGATCGGGCGGCCGATCCGGCGGGCGACCCTGCAGCCCAAAGGGGGTCCTATTGTGGTGCGCGACCTCACCGGCCGCGGCTTCACGGGCTGTGTGGAGGGCCAGCATTTCAGTCACATCGAGCGCCGCGGCAAGTTCCTGGTCTTTACCCTGCAGCCCTCGGGCCTCTTTCTGGTAGTCAACCCCAAACTCACCGGGCGGCTGCAGCTGTGCCCGCCTGGCGAGAAGAAGGCCGGACCGCTCCATCTGACGCTGTACTTCGATGATCCACCCACCGAACTACGCTATGTTGACGCGAAGGTGATGGGGCAGATCTATCTGACGGAGGCGTTGGCGCAGGTTCCGACCTTCGACGAGATGGGGCCGGATTCGCTCGCGATCTCGCTGGACGATTTCCGGTCGCGGCTGCGCCCATTCCGCGGCGAGATCAAGGGCATCCTGGTGCGCGCTGCTTTCGTCGCTGGCATAGGCAATGCCTACGCCGACGAGATCCTGTGGACTGCTTGCCTGCATCCGTTCCGCAAACGCACCAGCCTCAGTCCCGAGGAGATTGACCGCCTCTATCATGGGGTCGGATCGACCTTACGGGAGGCGACCGAGCAAGTGCGCCGCGAGATGGGTGAGGCCATTCACCTCAAGCCGCGCGACTTTTTCGCCGTCCACATGCGCCCGGGCGAACCCTGCCCGCGCTGCGGCACGCCGGTCTCGGCCATCACGGCTAATCAGCGCATCACCAACTTCTGTCGAACATGCCAGCCTGGCGGCCTGATCCGCGGGATGCCGACAGCGCGATCCGCATCCTGACTCCAGGCGCCGCGTTGGCCACAGGCAGGACGAGTGTTACACTCCCTCCAATCCCCAGCAGGAAGCCAGACTACGCCGCCGATCGTCATGCAGACGCGGCAGACTGTGCGCCGCTCCCTGTTAGCCGGCGCAGAAGCGCTGCACTCAGGCAAGCGCGGCTGGGAGGTCGATCGGGCCGCCCGCAGCACGATTGCCGCCGGGGGCCTGCCCGAGTACAAACACTCCTTTGGCCATCATCTCAGCCGCGTAACACATGACGGGGCGACGGTGCTCGGGCCGCGTTGGGAGCGCTACGGTTCGAGGCCGGACGGGATCATTGAAGCGGGCAACGTGTTCGCTATCGAGCTTGGAGCTGAAGGGCCGGGCTACGGGTGGGTGTGTCTCGAGCAAGATGTGCGGGTCACCGACACCGGCATTGAGTGGTTGAGCATGCCTCAGGCGGAGCTATGGATCGTGCCCGCTTCAGGGTGAGGCGAACGCGGCGCATCTCGCCCGGCACTGTTATGCACACCAGGAGGCAACGACTTCTTCCTGGATCCTTCTGAGAGAATGCGCTTTACACGCGGGAGAGTGCGCCCATGCGACGTTGGAATGGCTGGGGACAGGACACGACGGACTATCCGCTGCCCGAGCCGGCAGCTGAGTATCTTGCTGACCTCATCGGCTCGGGATCGACCACTCCGGACGCGACGCGAGAACAGGTTCTTGGCAACGTGCCCGCTTCGCGTATGACAGCGGATCCGCTCCTCAGCTTGGAGCCGGCCGATCGCCTGCGGCATGCCTGCGGCCACTCGCTCCCCGATTGGGTTGCCATTCGCTCGGGTACGCTCCGCACCTTCCCCGACGCGGTGATCTACGCCGGCAGCGAGGACGACGTGCGATCGGCATTCTCACTCTGTCGCCAGACAGGCGCGGCCCTGATCCCCTACGGCGGAGGGACAAGCGTCGTCGGTCACATCAATCCGCTGCCGGACGGGCGGCCGACGGTCACTCTAGATCTCTCGCGCCTGCGTCAAATGAGGACATTGGATGACTCCAACCATGTGGCGGTCTTCGATGCCGGCGTTTGCGGACCGGATCTGGAAGCACAGCTTGCCGCACGCGGGTACACCCTCGGGCACTTCCCCCAATCCTTTGAGTTCTCAACCCTGGGCGGATGGGTCGCCACGCGATCCTGTGGACAGCAGTCGTATTACTACGGCAGGATTGAAGACCTATTCTGCGGGGGGCATGTTGAGACGCCAGCAGGTGTGATCGATCTGCCCGACCTGCCGGCCAGCGCCGCCGGCCCCGACCTCCGGCAACTGCTGCTGGGCTCCGAGGGCCGAATGGGAGTCATCACGCAGGCTCACGTTCGCGTCCGTCGTCTGCCCGAGACCGATGCCTTCTACGGTGTGTTCTTCCCCGACTGGGCGGCTGGCGCCGCGGCCGTTCAGGAGATGGCTCAGGGCGGATTGCCAGTCTCTATGATGCGCTTGAGCGACGCGCAGGAGACTGAGACGACGCTGGCACTTGCCGGAAAGCCGGACCTGACCCGCTGGGCAGACCGCGGTCTCCGTCTGGCAGGCTACGGCGCCACGCGCAGCCTGCTGATCCTAGGAATCACAGGGGAACAACGCCGTGCCCGCCAGGCGCTGGGTCACGCCAGGAATATCTGCAGAAAGCATGGGGGTCTCTTCCCGATTGGGATGATCGGTCACATGTGGCAGAAGAGCCGCTTCCTAACCCCTTATCTTCGCAATACCCTCTGGGAACGCGGCTATGCACTCGATACCGTGGAGACCGCTCTACCCTGGGCCGGCGCGCTCGACGCGGCGGGAACGATCCAGCAGACTCTGCGCGACGCCTTTGCCGCGCAGAACATCCGGCTCCTCGTCTTCACCCATCTGTCACACATATATGCCGACGGCGCCAGCGCGTACACCACGTACATCTTCCCACGCGCCAAAGAATCCGAGGCGACCGTGGCAGCCTGGCGCGCCGCCAAGGCTGCCGTCAGCCGGACCATTGTCGGCCTCGGGGGCACGATCAGTCACCAGCACGGTGTCGGCCTTGACCACGCACCGTTCCTGGAGGCCGAGAAGGGGCTGGCCGGCATCGCCGCACTGCACGCCGCCTTCCGGACATTCGACCCGGAGGGCATGCTCAATCCAGGGAAGCTGATCGCGGCGTAGAGGGAATCAGCTTCTCGTCATGACGACGTTCGGACACCCGTGCATCCCATCTCCCCGAGGAGCTATACTGACGCCCCGGTTGCTGCCAGGTGGGCGCGAGGGCTTGTTGTCCGAACCCCTCATGCGGCGAGCATCCAAGCCAGGAGGCCAACCATCTTCATGACACCCGACCTGGCCGACAAGGTGGTCATCATCACCGGTAGATCATCCGGCATCGGGCGTGCTGCGGCATTGCGCATGGCCGCCGCCGGTCCGCGCGTGGTCCTCGGGGATATCGATGCCGCGGGAGGTCAGGCAACCGCGGCTGCAATCTTCCGCGAGGGCGGTGAGGCGGTATTCGTAGCGTGTGACATCGTGCACACAGAGGATGTCGATCGCCTTGTGCAGGCCGCCGTCCAGACCTACGGCCGCCTGGATTGCGCTTTCAACAACGCCGGTATGGAGGGCGATCACACTTCAACGGTCGATTGCTCCGAGGCCAACTGTGACCGCACACTGCAGGTCAACCTGAAGGGCGTGTGGCTGTGTATGCGCGCTGAGATACGGAAGTTTCTCCGCCAACGAACGGGCGGTTCGATCGTCAATACTGCCTCGACGGCCGGGATGGTCGCCGAACGCGGGCATGCCGCGTACGTCGCAGCGAAGGGCGGCGTTATTCAGTTGACACGGACCGCGGCAGCCGAGTACGCCGCTGCAGGCATCCGAATCAACGCCGTGTGCCCCGGAGCCATCCACACGCCGATGGTCGATCGCGAGCTCAAGGCCATGCGGTTGAGCGCCATGATGCCGGGCGCCTTTCACACGCCGGCGACCCGCGCCTGGGCCGACGCCTTCATCCGCCTGCCGTTTGTCCGAAGCATTTCACTGAAGATGATGCAGCCGCTGGGGCGCAATGGCAGGCCGGAAGAGGTCGCCGAGGCGGCAGCCTGGCTCTGCTCTGATGCCTCATCGTTCGTCACCGGTCATGCCCTCGTCGTGGACGGCGGCATGACTGCAGTCTAGACATAGGGAGGGTTGCTATGCCCGAGTCCCAGATCACAACGAAGAGCAAGGACGGTCTGAAGCTGGTCGGCCGCGAATGGAAGCCGGCAGGCGCGGTGCGCGGCGCAGTGTGCCTCGTCCATGGACACGGAGAGCACACGGGGCGCTATCCGCACGTTGCCACTGCATTCAATCAGGCGGGATATGCATTGCTCGGCCTGGACCTGCGGGGCCACGGTCAATCCGAAGGTCAGCGGGGTTTCACACCAAGCTACGATGCGTTTCTGGACGACATTGACGTGGCACTCAGCGAAACACGCTCCCGCTTCCCATCGCTGCCGCTCTTCATCTATGGGCATAGCCTTGGCGGGAATCTGGTTCTCTACCATGCTGTCCGCCGCAAGCCTGCGCTCAGCGGCGTCATCGCCAGCAGCCCACTCCTGCGCCTGGCATTTGAGCCCCCTGCGTGGAAGACCACCATGGGCCGTTTGATGTCCAACATCTGGCCGGCCTTCAGTATGCAGTCCGGGCTGGAACAGGCTGCCCTGTCGCACGATCCAGAAGTGGTCCG
>JAPLGR010000640.1 GCA_026390045.1 Chloroflexota bacterium
AATCGTTGGGTCACCAGCAGGGCGGACCGAATGCCGAAAGCCTGGCGTGCGCGCAGGCACGTCTCAAGAGTGCGCGTGCCTTGCTTGTCCAGCAGGATATCCTGCGGGTCGACACCCAATCCGACGGCCAATATGCGCATGGCTTCGGCCTCGTCGTAGGCCTGGCCGCGTGCAGAACCGCTGAGGAAGAGCGATTGCACGCGTCCCTGGTGATAGAGCCTGGCGGCGGCAGCCACGCGATCGGCCAGGACCAAGGTCGGGGTGCCGTCGTGGCGCAGGCCGGCGCCAAAGACGATTGCCGTCGCGCGTGTCGGCGCGTTGGCGGGTTCGACGATGCCGCGCGCGTAGCGTTGGATGAGCATCAGGCGCGGGACGAGAAGAGCTGCAAGAGCGACTGCGAGCAGCAGAGTGACCCAGGCCACGGATGTGGACCTCCGGCGAGGCATCTGTGCATTCTACCAGCGGCCACCCGCAAGTCGTTGCGCGCCTGGGCGTCCTTGCTTGCGCATAGCCACGTACGGCTGTCGCAGCGGGTCAGCGCAGCATGGTTCGCTTCCCGAACTCGCACCGATGCCCGCAGGATTCAACGATGCCCAAGACGCGTCCGTGTCGAGGCGGGCCGACGTACAACGCGCGCCGCGGCGCGCGCGGGTAGGTCGCGTGAGCCGTCCTTCTGGGGATCGATCGTGGCAGCGAAGGGCGGAGGCTGGAGGCCCCACGCTCGGGATTCACTGCGGTTGCTGGAGGATTGAGGCCGAGATCTGCGCCGGCTTGACGGGCATGGCCCAGGCGGCTAGAATGCTATAGTCGTATTGATAGGATGAATAGGATGAAACGCGCCGTCCGGGGTACGGGAGCGCCAAAGGTGGAGCAGGCGTACGAGCTGCTGCGCTATCTGTCCGAATCGCCTGCTGGGGAGGGCGATCGGTTGCCGGCCATTCAGGATCTGGCCCGCGAGCTGGCTATCAGCCCGGCCAAACTGCGTGAACAGCTGGAGGTCGCCAAGGCGCTGGGATTGGTGGACGTGCGGCCGAAGACCGGCATTCGCCGCAACAACTTCTCGTTCCGCTCAGCATTGAGCGTCAGCCTGCGATATGCGCTGGCGGTGGACCCGGCGAGCTTCGAGCAGCTGGGTGAGGTGCGCAACCAGATTGAGGTTGCGTTCTGGTATCCGGCAGTGCGCCTCCTGCACGAGCAGGACAAGCGGCATCTTCAGGAGCTGGTGGACCAGGCGTGGACGAAGCTGAGCGGCACGCCACCCCGGATTCCGCACCACGAGCATCGGGAGCTGCACCTGACCATCTACTCGCGGCTGCAGAATGCCTTCGTGCGAGGTTTGCTTGAGTCGTACTGGGATGCCTATGAGGCCGTCGGGCTGAACGTGTACACCGACCTGTCTTACCTGCAGATGGTGTGGACGTACCACGAGAACATGGTGCGGGCGATCACTGCCGGCGACTTCGACACGGGCTACCGCGTCGTAGTGGAGCACGCCGGACTGCTGCAGGATCGCGTCGAGCTGGACCGCTTTCGCGAGGCCGTTCACCGCGCTTCGCCCTCTCCGGCCGTGGAAGCTGAAAGGAGACTCGCCCAATGACCGTGCCTGTCGCTGGTGCGCAGGTGTCCAGCGCCGCTCCCCAGGAGCGTCCCCCGATCGTCAATGAGTTCTCGATGGTAGTCGCCACGGTAAATGGTTCAGGGAGCCAGACGTCGAATCTGGCCATCCTGAGGGCCTTGTTCCGCATGGGCATCCCCGTCGGCGGGAAGAACCTGTTTCCATCGAACATCCAGGGCTTGCCGACATGGTTCACGATTCGTGCCAGCGCGCGCGGTTTCACCGCCCGGCGCGAGCGCTCCGAGATCCTGGTGGCCATGAATCCGTCCACCTTCGCCGAGGACCTGGCCGCCCTCAGCCCCGGCGGCGTGTGTTTCTACAACGATGCCATCACGGCGCCTCGCAAGCGTGGAGATGTCACCTACTACCCGATCCCGGCGGAGGATCTGCTCCGCGAGCTGAATCCGCCCAAGCAGCTTCGGGACTACGTGGCCAACATGGCCTACGTCGGCGTCGTCGCCCAGGTGCTGGGCATCGAACTGCCCGAGGTGCGCGGCGCCCTGGATATGCACTTCCAGGGCAAGGCCAAGGCGGTCGACAGCAACATGGCCATGGTCGAGGCCGCTGCCGCGTGGGCTCGTCAGAATCTGGTCAAGGCAGACCCCTACGTCGTTCAGCGTGACCGGCAGACAGAGGGCAAGATCATGATCGACGGGAACACCGCTGCTGCCCTCGGCGCGCTGTATGGCGGCGTCGGGGTCGTGGGTTGGTACCCGATCACCCCGGCCTCCAGCGTGGCGGAAACGATCCAGGAATACGCACCGCTGCTGCGATCCGACCCGGAAACGGGAAAGCTGACCGTAGCCATCATCCAGGCCGAGGATGAGATCGCAGGAGTAGGCATCGCCGTCGGCGGTGGCTGGATGGGGGCGCGCGCAATGACCTCCACTTCCGGCCCCGGCCTGTCGCTGATGGCTGAATTCGTCGGGCTTGCATTCTTCGTCGAAGTCCCGGTCGTCATCTGGGATGTTCAGCGCATGGGGCCCAGCACGGGGATGCCGACCCGCACCTCTCAGGGCGACATCCTGTTTGCCCGGTTCATGGGCCACGGCGACACCAAGCACCCGTTGCTCCTGCCTGGCTCTCCCACGGAGTGCTTTGAGTTCGGCTGGAAGGCGTTTGACCTTGCCGAGCGCCTGCAGACGCCTGTCTTCGTCCTTTCCGATCTCGATATCGGCATGAACCTGTGGATGACCGATGCGTTGGCCTATCCGGACAAACCGATGGACCGCGGCAAGGTGCTGCGGGACGAGGACCTCAAGCGTGTCACGGACTTCGCCCGCTACCGTGATGCGGACGGTGACGGCATCGCGTACCGAACCCTGCCGGGGTCAAAGGATCCCAAAGGAGTGTGGTTCGCACGAGGCACCAGCCACAATGAGTATGCGGTCTACAGCGAGCGCGCCGACGACTGGTCGAACAACATGGACCGGCTGTGGCGTAAGCTCGAGACTGCGCGCAAGCTGGTGCCACCGCCTGTCCTGGAGCGTGCACCCAACGGCCAGGCTGAGATAGGTTTGATCGCCTACGGATCCTCCGACCCGGCTGTCCTGGAGGCGCGCGACCGACTCGCTGCTCAGGGGATTGCCACGGACTACCTGCGCCTGCGGGCAGTCCCATTCTCGCCCGAAGTGGAAGCCTTCATTCGAGGCCATCATCGGATCTATGTGATCGAGATGAACACCGACGGCCAGATGCGGCAGCTACTTCAGCTCGAAGTCCCTGACCAGGCGGGCAAGTTACGGTCACTGACAGTCAATAACGGTCTTCCGATCAGCGCCCGCTGGGTCACCGAGTCGCTGCTGACGGTGGAGGAGGGTTGAGATGGCTGTTGAGGTGCAGGAAGCGCGTCCCACCGGTGTCAATCTGTTGGGACTGGCGTACTACA
>JAPLGR010000551.1 GCA_026390045.1 Chloroflexota bacterium
CGCGCTGGGGCTGCGCCTGTCGGGAGGCGAGGGGGCAGCGCTGCTCCTTCAGCTGGAGGCCAGGGTTCAGCTGGCGCGCTCCGCAGCCGGGGACTCGTCCGCGCGGGCGGCCGACGCGGAGTCGCGCCTCACGATCCTGCAGTCGGAACTGGAGAATCGCCGCCTGAGGTCGGAGACGCGCGCCTCGGCAGCCTCGACCGCGCGGCGCGATCTTGAAGAAGCCGAATCCGAACTCCAGGTGATTGAGGCCTCGCTTTCCAAGGCACAGACCTCGGCCAGCGCGCTGGAGGCCGAGCTGAGCCAGCTCGAAGCAGAACGTTCCGGGCATGAGGCGGCTGAGGCCCGCGGCCGGAGCGAACTGCAGGAGGCAGAGCGGGCGCATTCGCAGGCACAGATCGAACTGGCCAGGCGCGAGCAGGAGCTGGCCTCTCTGCGACAGCGCATCGAGGACGACTTCGGCCTGGTCGAGTTTGAATATGACGAGGCGGTGACCGGGCCAGAGCCATTGCCGCTCAACGGATGGGTCGAGCGCTTGCCGCACGTGGAGGAGATCGCGCCCGAGTTGGAGGGACAGGTCACCCGGCTGCGACTCCAGCTTCGCAGGATGGGAGCGGTCAACGTCGAGGCCCGCCACGAGTACGAGGAGGTGCGCCAGCGCGCCGACTTCCTCACGACCCAGCTTGATGATCTGCGCAAGGCTGAGGCGCAGATCCGGGAAGTGATCGCCGAACTCGACCTGCTGATGGAGCGCGAGTTCCGCAAGACCTTTGACGCCGTGGCCGTCACGTTCCGCGAGGTATTCACTCAGCTGTTCGGGGGCGGGTCGGCGCGCCTGATCCTGACCGACAGCGAGGACCTGACCAACACCGGCATCGACATTGAAGCCCGCCTTCCCGGGCGGCGCGAGCACGGATTGGCGATGCTCTCCGGCGGAGAGCGAAGCCTGACGGCGTGCGCACTGGTGTTCTCGCTGCTCAAGGTCTCGCCGACCCCGTTCTGCGTGCTCGACGAGGTTGATGCCATGCTGGACGAGGCGAACGTCGGCCGCTTCTGCGACATGGTGCGCGAGCTCAGCGCGCACACGCAGTTTGTGATCATCACCCACAACCGGCAGACCATCCAGACCGCTGAAGTGGTCTACGGCATCACGATGGGTGCCGATTCGGCCAGCCGTGTGCTCTCCCTGCAATTGGACGAAGCTGAGAAGGTAGCTGCGCGCTGAGGGGCGCGGTCGCAGAGGCCTTTCGCTGCCTCGGTCTAGCTGTCCCCTGCCGGGAGAGGGCGGGCGGTGAGGGTGCGAACAGATCGACTCATGCGGAGTCGGTTCGGGTGCAGTAAGCCGCCTTTTCAATCGGCTGGACGCTGAGTGTTGTCAAGCACGGGCGTCAGCCGTTGACAAGCCTCCGCGTTGCGGTAAAATCGCCCCATAGCCGAAGTGGCGGAATTGGCAGACGCGCTGGGTTCAGGGCTCAGTGAGCATTGCGCTCGTGAGGGTTCAAATCCCTCCTTCGGCACCAAGGCCCCGCTGGGGCCTTTCTGCTTTCTTATGGCGGCACACTTGCTGCAACCTGCAGCATTGAGTAAGATGGCGCCGTATGACTCAGGGACCCTTCTCCAAGCTCGGCCTCTCTCGCCTGTGGATCGTGCTCGCTGCGGTGGGCGGCATCCTGCTTCTCGGCGATCTGAATCGACGGATGTCCAACGCCCGCCAGCTTGAGCGCGATGCGGCCGCTCTTCAGACAGAGACATCTGCACTTGAGACGCAGCAGGCTCAGCTGCAGACGGACATGGCGGCGGCCGGATCCGACGCTCAGGTTGAGGAATGGGCGCGCAACCAGGCGCGCATGGTGCGCGATGGCGAGGTGCTGGTGATCCCCCTTCCGGCGGAAGGTGTCGTGATGCCCACGCCGCAGGCTGCCCCTTCCAGGGGGGAGTTGCCCGGAAGCTGGGATGTCTGGTGGGCCCTGCTGTTTGGCAGCTAGAGTCGCGGTCGCCGTATCGCTTGCTGGAACCTTCGGGCCCGGGGACTGAACCCCGGGCCTGATGCGCCCGATGGAGGCTTGCGTGACGTCCGTTGCGGATAGGCCGGCATGCGTGGGCTGCGGCCGAGGCGAATCGGAAGCCGTGCTGCTGGCGATCCGCTTCCGCGGGGACACCGGGTGGATGTGCAGCCAGTGCTTCCCGATGCTCATTCACAATCCGAAGAAGCTTGCCGGGCGGTTGGAGGGTGCCGAGACGCTGAGGCCGGCAGATGGTGACCACGAATGAGGTGGCTGCCACGCCTGCTGGCGAAGGGGATCCCGTGAGCGCCGACCCTGCGTCGTCCAGCCTCAGTCCTCGTCCAGCCTCGGTCCCCCGTGTAGCCGCCTCATCCCCCAAAGGGGCTAGAGCGGCCGCACGAATCTCCACGCTACAATGAGGAGCTAAGCAGGAGCCGGCCCCAGAAGTGGCACGACTCCTGCACTGATTCGCTGGATTGAGGCGCCCCTTGAAATCAAGTGCGTCCCCAAGATGGCTACTGATCTGCCTCGCTGGAGCGCTGTTGGGGCTCAGTGTTGCCCTGGCTGCTGGAGCGGGCAGCACCGTCTCGGCCACCACGCTCTCGGTTGCCGAACGGCTGGCCATCCGCCAAGCCACCGCCGAGACGGTTGGCCGTCTTCAGGCAGAGTTGCAGCAGGGTGGGACGCGGCGCGTGATTGTTCTGCTGGACCTGACCACAGTCCCTGAGAGCAAGATGCCCCGCTCTCAAGTCGCGGCTCAGCGTGATCGCATCGCCCGCGCCCAGGCCCGCCTGCTGGCGTTGCCCGACATCGCTTCGGCCCACCTCCTGCGCAAGCTGACCACGCTCCCCGTCATCAGCCTTGAAGTCGACTCGGCCGCGCTGGCCGCTCTCGCGGAGAGCGCCGGCGTTCTGTCGATCCAAGAGGACATTGCGGTGCCTCCAGCACTTGATGTCAGTGGACCGCTCGTGGGCGCCACTGCCGCGTGGGCGGCGGGCTATTCCGGTACCGGGCAGGCGGTAGCCATCCTGGACACCGGCGTCGACTCGACGCATCCGTTCTTGACCAACAAGGTTGTCCTGCAGGCGTGTTTCAGCAACGGAGGGTCCAACGGCGCTGCCAGCCTCTGCCCCGGTGATGTTGGATCGCTTACGGGTGTGGCTGGTGCGGGTGAGGAATGCAGCGGAATGATCTATGGCTGCAACCACGGCACGCACGTCGCCGGCATCGCCGCTGGACGGGGCGGCACATTCTCGGGCATTGGACGTGACGCATCCATCATCGCGGTGCAGGTATTCACCGAATTCTCGGGAACATCGTGCACGAACTACGGGCTGCCAACCCCGTGTGCACTGTCGTACACATCGGACCAGATCGCAGCGCTGGAATGGCTGGCCACACAGGTGGGAGCCAACAGTATCGCCTCGGCGAACATGAGCCTGGGTGGGGGCACGTACAGTGATGAGGCCTCCTGCGACGCCGCCAATGCCGCTGAGAAGGGCGCGATCGATTCACTCCGGGCGGCGGGCGTGGCGACGGTCATCGCTGCGGGCAACGGCTACGTCACCACCGGGATCTCTTCCCCGGGCTGCATCTCGTCGGCCGTCGCCGTCGGTGCCACCAACGACGCTGATGTGGTGGTGAGCTTCTCCAATTCATCTCCCATGCTCGAGTTTTGGGCGCCAGGATACTCGATCAACTCGTCTCTGCCCGGCACCGGCTATGGCAGTATGAGCGGCACGTCAATGGCCGCACCCCATGTCGCGGGCGCATGGGCCGTCCTGAAGAGCAAGGCGGCCGGCGCGACCGTCAACCAGATTCTTTCTGCGCTGACGGCTTCCGGCGTGAGTGTGACCGACACGCGCAACAGCGTGGCCAAGCCGCGCATCCAGGTGGATGCGGCGCTAGTTGCGCTCGATGGCTTGCTGACACCCACCGCCACTCAGACCGAGACTGCGACTCTCACCGTGACGCCCACACCGTCACCCACGGCAACCGTGACCCTCGCGCCGACTCCTGCGCTAACCGAGACTCACACGCCAACGGCGACAGTCACGGAGACGCCTACATCGACGCTCACTCCATCTGCCACCCCCACGGAGACCCTGACACCGACGCCGACTGAAGCGCCGACCGACACGCCCACTGCGACGCCCTCGGAGACCCCCACCGCAACACCAACTGGCACCTCAGTTGGACCGCTGACTGGGGATGTCAACTCGGATGGTTCGGTGAACGTCCTTGATGTGCAGCTCTGTGTGAACGTGTTCCTGGGGACTGAGACCGACCCAGGCTTGGCTACCCGTTCCGATCTCAACATCGACGGCGTGGTGAACGTCATCGACGTTCAACAGATCGTGAACGTCTTCCTTGCAGGTTGAAGGTGAGCATGAGATACCAGTCCGGACAGAGACGCAATCACGGTTCGCGGATAGTCCGCCAGGAGGGAACATCCAAATGAAGACCAGGATCTGGTTGGGCTCCCTCTTGGCTGTGGCGTTGCTGGTGGTCCCAGCCGGGGTCGCGGCGCAGACGCCGATGGCTTCGCTCTCGGTGGGCAGCGGTTCGGGGCTGCCTGGGGCAACCGGCATCTCTATCCCGGTGAGCCTGGAATCGCAGGGAGGAGCAGCTGTATCTGGGCTGAGCTTCTATCTGTCATTTGACAACAGCCGTCTGACCGTGGCGGGCGTTAGCATCGGCTCGGCGGCTTCGTCGGCTGGGAAGACACTGAGCTCGCAGACGGTGGGCAACACTGTTCGCGTGATCATCTTTGGGGCCAATCAAGATGCGATCCCGGACGGTACGATTGCGACCATAAGCTTCAATGTCCTGGGCGGAGCAGAACCGGGGACATCATCGCTGACACTCAGCAACACGGTCGCCACCTCCCCGAGCGGCGGTTCAGTGCCGGTGAACGCGTCGAATGGTTCCTTCGAGGTGCTAGCGCCGCCGGCGACGAACACGCCGACGGCCACAGCAACAAGCACCATCACTCCGACGGCAACGGTCACGGCAACTTCGGGTGGACCGACCAACACGAACACACCCACCCACACGCGCACACCGACGCCCACGCGGACGTTGACGCCGACGCCGGGCGGCCCGACCAACACCATAGGCCCGACAAGCACCCGTACACCCACGCCCACGAAGACCCCAGTAGGGACGTTGCCGACGCAGACACCCACACAGGCCGCGGGATCCACCGCCCTGGCTTCCGGAACGCCCGCGATCGCGTCGAGTGAGGTCGCAGATGCCACTCGGACAATGGAGGCGGCGACCGCAGCTGCCGAGTTCGAGGCGGCGGTTGCCGGGACGGCAACGGCACTGGCGGAGTTCGACGCGGCGGTGAGAGCGACGGCCACCGCGCTTGCCGGAGGCGACGCTGGGCCGACGCCGGAGAGTGGGGGAATCACGCCTCGGCCAAGTTGGACTGGGGTGCTTCTGGTAAGCTCCGGTGCTTTGGCGTTGATTGCCCTTGCGGCTTTCATCGCCTTCATTCTCATCCGGCGCAAACGGTGAGCAAGACCGTGTTGACGGCCTGTCTCTCGGCTGCTGCAATCCGGGAGGCCCGTTGCCAGGTGTGGACTCCTTGAGCAGGATTGACTACTGTCCGCGGAAGTGGATGGCTGGGATCCGCGTTGGGGCTGGGGCCGCGACGCGACACGGCTTACTCTTCCTACTTCTCGTCCTCCCCGCTGCGTTCGTCATCTTCTTCCCGGGCCGCGCAGGTGAGGCTGCAGCAGCAGGCACGCCTGTGCTGGTGGACTGGGAGCGTGAAGGCCTCGGGGGTGGGGGCACACTCGCCGGCGCAACTGCGACCTCCCTGACTACCACCGAGATTGCCGACGCTCTGTCGCGCGGATTGACGTTGCGTTCGGTGGTGTGGGGAATAGGGACGCTGCTTGATTGGGCGCCTTTCGGCCCGCCACTGCAATCTGCTTGGAACACACACCTGTTCCAGGACTCCTCCGAGACACTGATCACGGATGACCAGTTCGTCTGGGGGCCCAACGTCGGAGACTTTGACATTGCCGCATTCCTCGACGGACGCGGCTCGCCCTTGGCGGCACACGCCGATGAGATCGGACTCTGGGCGGGGTACTCGAGCGTCAATCCGCAAGTCCTGCTCGCTGTCCTTGAGCTGCGCTATGGATTGGTCGATCACTTCTCCGCAAGCGCTGATCAGGAATCCGTCGAGTCCCAGATTGAGACAACGGCCCTCGAACTGGCCACCGCCTTCTACGAGCATCTGTACACGTGGGGAGCGCGCGCCGAGGTTGGAGTCGCGGATGGCACCTCTCCATCGCTGGTGCTCACCGACGGGACGATCGTGGCCCTCGACGCGGCAACGACGTCGGGTACGTATGCCCTGCAGCAGGTCCTGTCTGAAAGCAGCGACATCGCCACCTTCCAGTGATTGACCGCGCCGGCCGACGCCGGCGGCTTCGGCGCGACATTCGCTGAGCTCTTCCCGGGCGTCGAACTGCTGGCTGAGGACAACCCGATCAATCCGGCGGACTTGCCGCCCGAGACGCTGTTCCAGTTCCCGTTCCCTCTCGGCGACACATGGAGATTCTGGGGGCCGCACTCGTGGAACGGCGATGGTGTTCCGCCCTTCTCCTCGCTGGATTTCAACGATGGTGGGACGTGCGCCGCGCCGCCGGGCCAGTATGCTGTCGCTGCCGCCGCCGGTTCGGGTGTGCGCCGCTACTCCTGCTGGATGGAAATCAGCCACGGATCAGGCTGGACGACTTCGTACTACCACCTGCAGAACCTGGTGGGCAGCGGTGCCCAGATCCGCAATAGTCGGCTTGGCTCGATCGCCTGCGAGACATGTGCCGGCGGCTACGCTACCGGACCGCATGTGCACTGGAGCCTGAAGTACAACGGTGCGTACGTCAGCCTGGAGGGCGTCAACGTCTCTGGCTGGACGATCCACGTCGGCCCGGATCCCTACGACACCGGCAGTCTCGAGCGCGATGGTGTCTTTCTCTCTCCACCATCGACCGTGCTCAACGACTACAACACATACTATCCGACCGCCAATACCTCGCTGCGCTTCTACGGCAACGGAATCGGGGACATCGACCGTCTCAAGATCCCCGTCGACGATCCGCTGAACACGTACTCCGGCCCACCGGCGGATGTGGGATCGACGGACTTTGCGCTCGAGTGGTGGATGAAGGCGCTGCCGGGCGACAACACTGCGCCGGCGGTAACGTGCGGCGCAAACACGAGCTGGCGCTACGGCAACACCCTGGTGGATCGGGACCGCTTCAATCAGGATCGAGACTTTGGCGTCTCCCTTGCCGACGGGAGGATCGTCTTTGGCGTGAGCGGCGACGGCAGCGGTGACCTGACGTTGTGTACGACGACGCGAGTCGATGACGGCCAGTGGCATCACATTGCTGTCGTCCGCAACCGCTGGACCGGGACGACGAACCCGGTGACGGACGGCGAGCTATGGGTCTTCGTCGACGGGCACCTGGAAGCGCATGCGCTCGGCCCTACCGGTGACATCTCCTACCCTAATGATGGCGTCCCCCTGAACCTGTGCGGGGCCGGAGGCACGTCCATGTGCTCGAATGACCCCTATCTGGTGCTCGGAGCCGAGAAGCACGATCTCAGTCCTGTGCTCTATCCGTCCTTTCGCGGCTGGATCGATGAGGTGCGCGTCTCGAACAGCCTGCGGTACACAGCCGACTTCTCGCGCCCAACAGCCAACTTCACCGTCGATGCCAACACCATCGCCATGCTGCGCTTTGACGAGAACACTGGCACAGTGGCTCACGACACTTCTGGCGGCGCAGGGGGCCCCAGCAACGGGCTTGTCAGCGTTGGCGGATCGCCATTGGGCCCCGAATGGTCATACGACGTCCCGTTCCCAGGTGCCGGCCCGACGCCGACGCCAACGCCGACAGCAACCGTCACGCTGACCGCGACGGTCACGCTGACGCCGACGACAACCCAGACGCCAACAGGCACGCCAACTCAAACGCCGACGCCTTCCACCACACCCACGGAGACGACCGCACCCCCGACTGCCACGCATACACCGTCCCCCACCATCACCCCCACTCGCGTCGCAGGCTCAGCCGACATCAACCTCGACGGCAGTGTTGACATCCTCGACGTGCAATTGGTTGTGAATGTATTCCTGGGCACAGAGACGGATCCCGCAATCGTTGCTAGGGCCGACGTAAACGGCGACGGCAGCGTGGATGTCCTCGACGTCCAGGGGGTCGTGAACGTGTTCCTGCTCGGCTGAGTTCTGCGCAGCGCCGCTCGCACAGTCACGCTACAGCAGAGAACGCGGTGAGGCATCTCCCACCGGTTTCTCGCTCCAGCCTCTGAGTCTCCCCGGTTCAGGTGAAGTCGAGCTCCATCCGCCGCTGTCCGGCGCGCCGCGTCTGCAGGCGCGGGGGGCCTCCGCATTGCAGCGGGCTCTGGTGGGAATCGATAGCGATGTATCGTCGGGCAACCGATGATGAGCTGCGACCTCTCGTGAGCATAACGGAGAGGCCTTGCGGGAACGGATCGCCCGCGCGCCTGCGCCCGGCCCAAGGCATCCTCAGGGGTCTGTGAAGCTTCTCAGCCAGCGAGGAAGATGTTCACGACCTGTTGGACGTCGACGACGTTCACTGTCCCATCGGCGTTGACGTCGGCGCGGGTGATCATCCCCGGATCGACCTCTATCCCAAGGAACACATTGACGCTCAGCTGCACATCCAAGACGTCGACACGGCTGTCCTGGTTGACGTCGCCGGTGAGCGGTCCGGAGGGCGTGGGCGTCTCGGTTGCTGTCTGTGTGGCGGTCGGAGTCGTGGTGTGCGTGACTGTGGCCGTAGGAGTCTCGGTTGCCGTCACCGTCGGCGTGAGCGTCGGAGTGGCAGTCGGTGTAGGAGTGACGGTCGGAGTCGGTGCTGGTGTCGGTGGCGGGACATACCAGTACGTGTCGTCGGTCCACTCGGGCCCGTTCGTAACGCCGCCGTAGTTGCGGTCTCCAAGGCTCGGGCCGTTGGGCACCGAGTGGTCGTAGATCACGTTGCCGTAGCCCTCATCGAAATGCCACAGCCCGACAGTGCTGGCGTCGGTCGAGAACGGCGACTCGGGGCGGGTGAACGCGCCGGAATAGCGAAGGACCGTGGACAGGCGGATCTCGTCCAGCCAGCCATGGAATGAAAGGTAGGTCGATCGGAGTTGATCGTGCTTCTCGGCGCCGAAGACCAGGTAGGGGTCGTTGGCGCACGGCGACGTTCCGCCGGTCCCACATAGGCTGAGCGGCGTCGCGTCGTCGGGATAGGAGATGTTGCCGTCCGGGCCATCGGCCTCCGCGTCCAGCGCGCCGTCAATGTAGATCGACATCCAGCCGTCCGAGATGCGTCGCTGAACGGCCACGTGATGCCAGACGCCGTCGGACATGGATGTCGTGCCGCACAGCGTGCGCTGCGCGCCGTCGGAGCCGGTGACCCCGAACGCGATGCGCCCGCCCCCGAGCGACACGCCGTAATCCCCGTTCTGATTGAAGCGGTCGCGATCAATGAGTACGTTTCCTAGGCGCCAGGAATCATCGGCGCCGCACGCGGGCAGCGCGGCCGGGTTCTCCCCTGGCGTCACCTTCATCCACCACTCGAGCGTGAAGTCCGTGCTGCCGACGTCGGACGGTGGCCCAGGCTCAGTTGTGGTCGGATCGTCGATGGCAACCTTGACGCGATCGAGGTCGCCGTAGCCATTGCCGTAGTAGCGCAGCGAGTGTCCGCCCGGCGGCACGTATACCTGATTCAGCTCGCTGCCGGTGTAGAACACGGCCAGGATCTCGTCCCACGTGTACAGATCGTAGGCCATGTCGCGCGACTCGTACTGGCCCATGCAGTAGCCGGTCAATCCGGCGCCGGCGCACTGGCTGGAGTAGGCGCGGTAGAAGGTGCGGAACAGGTGCAGGCCGTCGCTGCGCAGCAGGCGCCAGTTCCAGGTGAAGTCCACGGCGTTGTTGGTGCTGGTATACGAGACGGCAGGGTTGTAGACCTGATCGCAGGTGCTGTCGTACACGTCCGCGTCGGACCACTTACCGCCGACCGCGATGTACGACCACGCGTACATCTTGGCCGCCATCGCTCCGGCGCGCACCGACTCGGTCGGCCAAGAGGCGACCCACTCGTTGGGCAAGACGTGTTTGACGTATTCCTTGAAGTCGATGGTCTCGACCGTGTAGGACCTGGCGAGGTCGCAGTAGGCATAGCCAGTCACACGCACGCGAATCGTCGAGGGAAGCGGGAGCTGCGATTGGTCATCGAGCGGGGTGTCCAGCGCAGCGCCGCCCATGGGGAACGAGGGCCAACCATCGGCGGGGCGCGGGCCGGGGACGATGATGGTCACCGGCTCGCTCGAGAGGGAGACGTCGAGGATCAGTGTGTCGCCGCGACGAAAGCGGACGTCCTCAATGCGCCACAGTCCGTACCCATCGGCTGCCACCTCGACGACCGTCGGCACGGCATCGGACCCCAACGCGATCGCTGGCCACGCGAAGCGGCCGGCGGCATCAGTCGTCGTCTGCAAATAGAAGCTGGGTGCGGTGACGAGCGCGCTGGCGACGGGCATCCCGGTCTCGGCATCGAGCACCGTGCCCTCCACCGCGCCGGTCGTCATCTGGAGTCGGCCAGGGGCAGCAACAGCTAAAGCAGGGCGGCTGCTGACGAGAATCAGCGCCAAACCGCCCATGACGAGCCCCATAGCCTGTCTAAGGTGACCCCGGTTGGTGCGCTTCATGCCCGCCTACCCCGGCCTGCCCGGGTGCGACGCGCGGCAAGGCCGCAGCCTCGTCCGCCGTGGTCCAGCGCTCGCAGGTGAGCGTGAATCCTGACCTCTATCATCCTGGAAAGCTCACTCCTGTCAAGGACACCTCGGTCCCCCCAGACCGTGAGAGACGGGCCGAGTCCCCATTCTGATGCAAGCCTGGTGCCAGGGGGCCTCCCAAGGAGCCCGAAATGCCGCTCCTCGCCCCAGTTTGACGGCGCAATCGCGGCATGGTAGACTGACCGGCAACAATCGAATAGCCCCTAAGACTCTTATCCAGAGAGGCAGAGGGACCGGCCCTGTGAAGCCTCGGCAACCTGTCCATTGAGACGTGGTGCCAACTCCGGCAGACCGAGTCTGGAAGATGAGAGGGTGGCCCATGACTGCATCTATGCCCCTTCTCACGAGGAAGGGGCATTCTTTTCGAGGAGGCAGTTCATGAGCACGAGCTTCATGAGTTCACCGCGGCTGCACTTCACGTCCGAATCGGTGACCGAGGGGCACCCCGACAAGATCTGCGATCAGATCTCCGATGCTGTCTTGGATGCCTGCCTGGAGGATGACCCGCGCTCGCGGGTCGCCTGCGAAACAGCGACCAAGACCGGCTTCGTGATGCTGCTGGGCGAGATCACCACCAAGGCGCACGTCAACTTCGACGAGCTGGCGCGCAAGGTGATCACTGGCATCGGGTTCGATGACAGCGCCAAGGGCTTTGATGGGCGCACCTGCGCTGTGCAGGTAGCCATCGGCCGCCAGAGCCCGGACATTTCCCAGGGCGTCGATCACTCGCTGGAGACGCGCAATGGCGTCACCGACAAGGAAGTGGAGACGCTTGGCGCCGGGGACCAGGGCATGATGTTCGGCTTTGCCTGCAACGAGACCGAGTCATTGATGCCGATGCCGATCGATCTGGCGCATCGCCTCGCCCGACGCCTGGCTGAGGTACGCAAGGCCAATGGACTGCCCTGGCTGCGGCCAGACGGCAAGTCGCAGGTGACGATCGAGTATGCCTTTGGCCGCCCCAAGCGCGTCGACACGGTTCTGGTGAGCACGCAGCACGCGCCGGGCGTCCCGCACACCGAGATTGAGGAGAGCGTGTGCGACCAGATCATCATGCCGGTCCTGCCTCCGGAGCTGGTCGACAAGAACCTCAAGATCTACGTCAATCCGACCGGGAGCTTCGAGGTCGGTGGCCCCCTGGGGGATTCGGGCATGACCGGCCGCAAGATCATCGTCGACACCTACGGCGGGATGGGCCGTCACGGCGGCGGCTGCTTCAGCGGCAAGGACCCGACGAAGGTCGATCGCTCGGGTGCCTACGCCGCGCGCTGGGTGGCCAAGCACATCGTCGCCGCTGGACTGGCCGACCGGTGCGAGATCCAGGTGGCGTACGCCATCGGTGTGGCGCATCCGCTCTCGGTCAACATCGAGACCTTCGGAACCGGCAAGCTTCCGGATGACGAGATCATCCGGCTGGTCGACAAGCTATTCGACCTGCGGCCAGGCGCCATCATCCGCGACCTGCATTTGCGCCGCCCGATCTACCAGCAGACGGCGGCCTACGGACATTTCGGCCGAACGGACCTTGACCTGCCATGGGAGAATCTGACAAGGCTCAAGGAACTCAAGAAGGCGGCCGGCGTCTAGCAGCCGGCGTAGTCGTTCGAATCATAGGAGTTCAGATGGACGGCGGGTTGATCATCCCGCCGTCGTCGACGTACGCCCAGCATGGGCGCTGACTAGGAAGGTGGAAGT
>JAPLGR010000204.1 GCA_026390045.1 Chloroflexota bacterium
AGGTCAGCCTGCCGGCGACGTTGAATGACACGAATTCCGCGCGCGCCGTGGTCAAGGCGCTGCCGATCGAGGCACGCGCCAATCGTTGGGGCGAGGAGATCTACTTCGAGATCCCTGTCCGGTTGGAGGAATCCAGCGACGCGCGTGCGGAGATGCAGGTGGGCGAGCTAGCCTACTGGGCGCCGGGTTCGGCCTTCTGCATCTTCTTCGGGCGGACTCCGGTCAGTGAGGGGACGGCGCCGCGCGCCGCCAGCCCTGTCAATCCGCTCGGCAAGGTCGACGGCGACGCCACCGCCTTCAAGGCCGTCCGCAGTGGGGAGAAAGTCCGGATCGAAGCCGCGTGACTTGGCGACGGGAGGGAGTGCGCGCGGCGGGGCGCAGGCTGTAGGTTGCGACTGCAGGTTCCGGAAGAGGAGCCGGGGGCGCTCGTCTGAGCGCCCCCGGCGGGGTCTTACGACGTTGAGGTTACCAGCGTGGTCCCCCCGAGCGGCCACCCTGCCCGCCGGGCCGACGCCCGCCGAACCCGCCACCGCCGCCACCACCACCCCCACGCTCTTCCCGCGGGCGGGCGACGTTGACCGTCAGCGACCGGTTGCCGAGCTCCGTCCCGTTCAGCATGCTGATCGCCTTCTGGGCATCGGCATCGTTTTCCATCTCAACGAAGCCAAACCCCTTCGACCGCCCTGTCTCACGGTCGGTAATCAGAGTGACCGACTTCACGGCGCCGGCCTTGCTGAACAGCGTCGTGAGCTCGGTCTCAGTCGCCGTATACGGCAGGTTCCCTACATACAGCTTGGTCTCCATGATCTCTTGCTTCCTCTGTCTCCACAAGGCGTCGGCAGCGGGACGCTCCCTCAGCACACCCCCGAGGGCTCGGCAAGCCGGCCATCCGGGGCGCGCGGGCCCATCTTATCACGTTGCAGGCCACAGGGCGAATCGGCCACCCGGCTCGACCTGCCCTCTGCACCCTCATGACAGCGCGCCATGGTCTCCAGGTGGTGCCTGCAGGCCCAGGGGCGGATGCCGCGACGCCGGAACGGCTCCCGAACCCGGCGTCTGCTTGACAGGTCTCCTCCGGCTGCGACTAAGAGCCGCCCTGCTCGAGAGCCGTCTCCAATGGGTAGTCACGGGTTGTCTGCAGCGAACGGAGCATCGCCAGCATCGGATCGCGCCAGTCAATCCCGGTTGAGGTCGGCGAAGGGTCGTAGCGGGCGACGTCGTAGTAGTTGCCGCCTTCATACAGCGTATCGGGTAGAAGGACGCTGTATGTGGCTTCCGGGTCGAGCGGCGCTCCCGTCGGCAGGGTGTAGCCTTCCGGCGTCTCGTTCAGCCCGGCGACCAGCGGCCGGCGCGCGTTGAGGACTTCGAGCAGCTGCTCGCCGGTCAACTCAACGCGCACAAGCACATTCTCCGTGGGCAGGATTCCAATGACTGTTGCCTGCGTGACCTCCCCGGGAAGCAGATCCTGCTGTACGTAGCGCGCGCTGGCGAGCGCAACATCGGCCAGCGGATCTGCTTCCAGCCAGGCATCGAGGAGCAGGCGGCGCATCTCGGGCGACTCCCGATCGATCTCGGCAGCTGCGTATCCCAGCGGTTCGAGCATGCCCGCCGGAAGCTGGTCGATCCAGGAGCTGATCCGGGAGGCCATGGCGGCATCCCGGCCGGTGCCCTGGTTGGGCTTGTACTCGGCGTTCACTTCGACCGCGCGATCCAGCGCCGTGTCTACCATCAGGTCCACGCGCGTGTATCCCTGCAGGAAGTAGCCGCTTTCGATCAGCGTCACGCCGTGGACGGTCTGCGTGGTCTGCTGGTGGCAATGACCGCCGGCGATCAGCGGAATGCCCAACGAGGACGCTAGAGGCGCGAGTGCCTCCGCCTCGGAGCCGCAGATATGCCCGGCGACGATGATCAGGTCGGCGCCCGCAGCGCGCATCTCGGGGACGTAGGTCTCCAGGGCTTCGGCGTAGGGGCGGAACTCAAGGTCGGCGACATTCGTCGGGCGCGTGTCAACCGGCGTCTCAACCGTCGTCACACCCAGCACGCCGACCCGAATTCCATTGACCTCGATCAGCGCGTAAGGTTCGACGTAGTCGGGCAACGCGCCGCTGCTGCGCAGGCGGACGTTGGCTCCCAGGAATGGGAACTCGGCTTCCGCCTTCCGCTCGCGGATCGCCAGCTGGCCAAAGTCAAAGTCGTGGTTGCCAAGCGTCGCGGAGCGGTAGCCCAGCGCGTTCATCACGTCGACCATCGACTCTCCCCCCAGGGTCGTCGAGACCGCCGGGCCGGTCCACATGTCTCCGCTGCTGATCACGAGAAACGGGCCATCGGGACGGTAGCCCTCATCTCGCAGCCACAGGCTCTGCAGGCCGGCGGCCCCGCCGGTCCCCTTGTACGACTCCATCCATCCATGCTCATCGGTGGTGTGCAGGATCGTCAGGCGCCGGAGTGTATCGGTCTCGCGCGGCGTGCTGCCGCAAGCGCCCAGAAGCATGGCGCCCAGCAAGAGCAGCACAGACAGGCGGCGGGGATGGAGCAGTGGTCTCACGGCGGTTCCATCTTGCCCTCGACAGCGGGCAATCCTGATGATCATACCGCCTTCAGGCTTGACTTGGCCAGACGAATCGCCTGCCCCTTCGACGGAGCTCTTCTCACGCTCCGCCCCCATCGTCCGACCCCGCGGCCCGCATGTCTTTCAACATGTAAGTCTCACCCAGTCGGTAGCCAAGGCGCGCATAGTAGTTGCGCGTGCCAAGCGCCGCGATCACCGCAAGCCTTGGGTAGCCGGCCCGTGCAGCTGCTGCCTCCGCCTCCATCATCAGCCGACGGCCGAGCCCGACATGCTGGGCCGCATGTGCCTCCTCCACTCCTAGAGCGAGTGACTCTCCGTACACATGGAGCTCACGCACCAGCGCCGCACTATCGAGGTCATCCAGCCCGAGCGTCGGACTGTCGGTGCCGGGAAGCGAAAGCCTCAGGTAGGCGGCCAGCCCATCGTCAGGGGTCACGAAGGACAGGAAGTGCTCGTCAGCCGCGCCCGCGGAGTAGACCAGATCCTCGAGGCGGAGTTCGCCTAGGTCCAGCGGGCGGGCGCGCACCTCGCGACAGCGGATGCACACACACCGTTTCCCGCGCCGGGCAAGCTCGGCCTGCGCGTCCATGCGCAGGCTCGTCCGCCTGTTGCCGGCGATCACATGGCCAGAAGGAAGGTCCCGCACGACGCGGTTCACGCGGCAGTCGCGTGGGATGGGCGGCGGCAGAGCGGCCAGCAGGCTGACCAGCTGCTCGGTCGAGTACGGCGCGTACTCTCCACGCCTCCAGACGGCCGCAAGCCCGGCGCTGGCCAGCAGCTGGCAAGGGTAGATTTTGATCTCGTCCGGGCGCAGGTCGACATCGCTCCAGAGCTTGGTGAAGTCGAGGCGGTCCGACTCCGCTGTCGCCCCAAGCAGGTTCGGCATCCAGTGCAGGACGATCTTGAGACCAGCCGCGCGCAGTAGCTGAATCGCCCGCCGTGTGTCAGCAACCGAATGTCCGCGGTGATTCAGCTCCAGGATGCGGTCATCGAGACTCTGCGCACCGAGCTGAACCTTGGTGACCCCCAGGGCGCGCAACTCTCGAACTGCCTCGGGTGTGATGCCATCGGGCCGCGTCTCAATCACCAGTCCCACATTGCGGTGCGACGCTCCGGCATTTGCCCGCTGCGCCTCCTCCAGCGACGCCGAGTCAAAGCCATTCAGGGCATCCAGGCAGCGCTGGACGAACCGCTGCCGATACGCGGCCGGGTACGCGGTCCAGCTTCCGCCCAGGATCAGCATCTCCACCTTGGCGGTCGAATGACCAATTGCATGCAGCGCCTCCAATCGCGAGGCCGTCTGGGCAAACGGATCGAAACCATGCTGCACGGCACGCCGCGCGCCGGGCTCGTCCGGCAGATAGGACTTGGGCATGCCCGGCTCCGTCGGACAGAACAGGCACATGCCGGGGCAGTCCGACGGCTCGGTCAGCACCGTCACCGTCGCCACGCCTGAGAGCGTCCGCACCGGCTTCATGCGGATCCGACGCAGCAAGGACGAATCGTCCTTCCAGGTTCCGCTGTCTACCAGGTGGTGATAGGCGTGGACCAGCGCGTGTTTCCCCAGGCAGGTTCCATCGGGCAGTGGATACCGCCGGACAGCCTGAGGAACGGTTGCACCGCTGCGCACGGCCTCCAGGATCTGCACGGCCCGGGCCATCACTTCAGGAGGGTAGCGGCGCGCCTCAGTCCAGGATTCGTCGCGGGTCATGGGACGTATACTTTGCACATGCACGCAGAGATCGCAGAACGGTTGCTGCGGGTCAACCGCGAATTCTACCAGTCCTTCGCCCGGCCATTCGCGGAGACGCGTCGCCGCCTGCAGCCCGGCGCGGCAGAGGCGATCCGCGAGCTTCCCCCTCAGGCCGCCGTGCTCGATCTTGGATGCGGATCAGGCGAGGTGGCACGCGCACTCGCCCGCCGCAAACATCGAGGCGCATACCTAGGCATCGACCAGTGTGACGCCCTGCTCGATGAGGCCCGCTCCAGCGGCCTGCCACAGGCGGAGTTCCTTCAGGCCGATCTCGCCGCCTCTGGGTGGCCTGGCTTGACGCACCCTCCCTACGCGTACGCGCTGGCGTTCGCCGTGCTGCATCATCTGCCGGGCGCAGGCCGACGAGCCGAGTTCGCCGCCTCGGTCCGAGGCCTTCTTGACCGGCAGGGATTGTTCGTGTTCTCCATCTGGCAGTTTCAGACCAGTGAGCGGCTGCGCCGCCGGATCGTGCCGTGGCAGACGATCGGCATCGAGGACAGTCAGGTGGATCCCGGCGATCACCTTCTGGACTGGCGGCACGGTGGCCGCGGGCTGCGCTATGTCCACGCGTTCGAGGAGTCCGAACTGGAAGAGCTAGCGCGTCAGACCGGCTTCTGTCCGGTGCGCACCTATCTCGCCGACGGACAGGGCGGACGTCTCGGTCGCTACGAAGTATGGTCGGCCGCCTGACGGATCGCATCGTTGACCACGCCTCCATCCAGAATCGGATTCCAGGCGGCCATCTTTGACACCCCTCTGGCCGCATGGTAGAATGCCGTCGCGCAGGAAGAGGAGCCCTCGTGCCCGGAGGGATGGCCGAGTGGTCTAAGGCGGCTGTCTTGAAAACAGCTGTGGGGCAACCCACCGGGGGTTCGAATCCCTCTCCCTCCGCCAAGTGTCCCGGATGCATGAGGCGGGACGCGAGAGAAGCCAGCGTGGCCAGGTGGTCCCCAACTGGGGAGGTGCCGGAGTGGCCGAACGGGGGCGCCTGCTAAGCGCTTGTAGGGGTTGTAAAGCCTCTACCGAGGGTTCGAATCCCTCCCTCCCCGCTGTGGCGGCGTGACAGGCGCCGCGTGCTCGCCCTCGTAGCTCAGCTGGATAGAGCATTTGCTTGCGGAGCAAAGGGTCGCGCGTTCAAGTCGCGCCGAGGGCGCCAAGGCCGTCCCCCAAGTGAGGGGGACGGTTGCTTTTCCCTCGGGAGATCGAAGCGCGGCGGGAGACAAGTAACAGGCCCAGCGGTGAACGCTGGGCCATGTCACGACTCTTGATCGTGCTAGCGGGCTAAGGCAGGAAGCTGACCGGGTTGACCTTGCCGTACGAGTCGCTCATCATCTCGAAGTGCACGTGCGGGCCGGAGCAGTTGCCGGTACAGCCCATCCCAGCGATCACCCCACCCTGGAACACGGCTTGGCCGCAGCCGACGTTGATGGCGCTCAGGTGCGCGTACAGCGTCTGCCAGCCATTGCCGTGGTCGATCACGATGACGTAGCCGTACCCCCAGTCATTCCAGCCAGAGTACACGACCACGCCGGTGTCCGAAGCGAAGATCGCCGTGCCGATGGATCCACCCAGGTCGATCGCCGGATGAGTGGCCGGGTCGTAGGTGTAGCCGGAGATCCACTTGGAGGCCGTGGGCCAGACGAAGGTACCAGTGCCGATCGGCCCGTCGACCACCTGGCCGCACGCACCGGGGCCGAGGATCTTGGCCGATGCCGGATTGGAGCGCGTGATTCTCGGCGTCCTCCACGTCGGGGTTTCGCGCTGGCCCCCCGGGATCACGATGGCCATGCCGGCCTTGATCTCGATCGTGTTGGGATCCTCGGCCGGGTCAAAGTCGTTTCCGGGCCACTCCAGGATATCCTGGACGGTGACGCCATAGAAAGTCGCCACCCGCTCCAGGTTCTCACCCTCGCTCCACTCGTGCAACGCGCCGTCGACCGGTAGGATGTTGAGCTCCTGGCCCGGGCTGAGCGTGTGCGGATCGCCGGAGAGCGCGTCCCAGTTCCCCCACAGGATGGTCGCCGGCTTGATGCCGAACTGATCCGCAATGCCGAAGAGCGTGTCGCCCACCTGGACCGCGTACTTGACAATCTGCAGCCGCGGCCGCTCCGGCATCACGGTGTGCAGCTCAGCCGCCCGTGCAACCACACCGGTGGTGCCGGACGCTGCCTTGAACGACGGCAGATCCGCCATCTGCAGCGCGCTGACGACAGCGGTTGGAGTCGCAGCCTCGGTTTCGGCAGCCTGGGTAAGAAGCGGCGTCGAGGGAAGTGTGATCAGGCCGCTGCGAGCAGCCCATACGCCAACGGCAATGACCGCCAGCAGCGCGGCGTGCGAGGCATAACGCGAAAGCGTCTCGCGCAACCCTCGCTGACCAACCTCGTCCCAGACTTCGCCGAGCGTCCGCCGTCGCGGCGAACGGCGCGAGGCGCCGTCAGGTTCGTGTTGCTCGGGCGGGATGTCAGGCATGGATGCCGATACTCCCAAGGCAGGCGGCGATGATAACAGCCGCTGGAGTGACCGTCAAGCCGCGTTCCGTTGATTCAGGGGAGGACGTACCAGGGATTGACGAAGCCGCCGTTGCTGCGGACCTCAAAGTGCAGGTGTGCGCCGGTCGAGTTTCCGGTCGAGCCGCCGTAGCCAATGCCGGATCCCTGGCCGACGGACTGCCCGCACTGCACAGTGACCCCATTCAGATGCGCATATAGTGTCTGATAGCCGTTCCCATGATCGACCATCACCATGTTGCCGTATCCTCCGCCCGACCAGCCGGCGTAGACAACGACACCCGAGTCCGAAGCCCAGATCAGATCGCCGAGGGCAAGGGCAATGTCGATGGCCAGGTGGCCCGACCAGTAGTCGTTCCCCGACAGGAAGTGGTTGGCGCTCGGCCAGATGAACGCACCCGATCCATAGGCGCCACCGGAGAAATCTCCGGAGCATCCGCCGGATCCAAAGGCTGCGCCGACGCCAGCGTTGCCGCGGGCGATGATCGGGATCAACCACTGGCGGAACTCGCGCACGCCGCCCGGCACGACCAGTACGGTCCCTTCCTTGATCTCGGGGGCCGCCGGGTCGATGCTGTTGCCCGGCCAATCAACGATCTCGCGCGGGTCGACCTCGAACGTCGTGGCCACCGACACAAGAGTATCGCCCTCCTGCCATCTATAGAGCACGCCGTCCACAGGCAGGATGTTCAGATCCAGGCCGGGCTGCACCATGTCGGGATCATCGTTCAGCGTGTCGTAGTTGCCCCACAGGATCGATTCGGGTTCCAGCCCGAAGGTCTTGGCGATGCCGAAGACCGAATCGCCTCGCTGGACCGTGTATCGAAGGACCTCGACGCGAGGCCGCACGGGGATCTCAGTCTTGGGATTGACCAGCCGCGAGACCCCGGAGGTCTTGACCTGCTCCTCAAACGGCGGAAGGTCGGCCGGCGTGAGCTCGGTCGATCTGACCACCGGAAGCGGTTCCGACGCGCTGCCCGCCAATCGCGCGTTCAACGTCGTCGTCCAGACGGCCGCAACCGCACCGGCCGCCACCAGCGCTACCGGGATCCAATTCCGCGCGGCTCGAAGGGGTCGATCCATATTGCTGTCCTAGAAGGACTCCGTCTTCAACGTCTCGATGAATTCCTCATTATTCTCCGTCTGCGCCAGGCGGGCAATGATCGCCTCAGTGGCATTGGTGATGTCCATCCCGGCGCCGTTCGGCGGCGGGGTCATCATCTGCGAGAACATGCGCCGCATCAGCCATACGCGGGCAGTGATGTCGGGGCCGAGCAGCAGCTCCTCCCGGCGAGTGGACGAACGCTCAATATCGAAGGCCGGGAAGATGCGCCGCTCCTGCAGCTTCCGCGAGAGCAGCAGCTCCAGGTTGCCGGTGCCCTTGAACTCCTCGTAGACCACATCATCCATGCGAGAGCCGGTGTCAACCAGGCAGGTGGCAATGATGGTCAGCGACCCGCCCTCCTCGATGTTGCGCGCCGCGCCAAAGAAACGCTTGGGTGGGTAGAGCGCCGCCGGATCGAGCCCGCCGGACAGCGTTCGCCCGGACGGAGTGACCAGCAGGTTGTAGGCCCGCGACAGGCGGGTGATCGAGTCCAGCAGGATGGCGACATCGCGGCCGCATTCAACCAGCCGCTTGGCACGTTCGATCGCCATCTCCGCCGCCCGCACGTGCGAAGACACAGGCTCATCAAACGTCGAGGCGATCACCTCGGCGTCCACCGAGCGGTCCATGTCGGTCACTTCCTCAGGGCGCTCGCCGATCAGCGCCACCATCAGGTGCACCTTGGGGTAGTTGGTCGAGATGGCGTTGGCGATGTGCTTCAGTACCGTCGTCTTGCCCGCCTTGGGCGGAGAGACGATCAGGCCGCGCTGGCCCTTGCCGATCGGCGTCACCAGGTTGAGCAGGCGGGTGGTCAGCGTGAAGCGGTCGGTCTCAAGATCGAAGCGCTCGTTGGGGAAGATCGGGGTGAGCTCCTCGAACTTGGGCCGGTTCTTGGCTTCCTCAGGATCGAGCCCGTTGATCGACTCGACCCGCAGTAGCCCATAGTACTTCTCGGTTTCCTTGGGGGGACGGATCTGCCCAATGACCATGTCGCCGGTGCGCAGGCTGAAGCGCCGGATCTGGGACTGCGAGACGTAGATGTCGTTTGGCCCGGGAAGATAATGTTCGGCACGCAGGAAGCCCATGCCCTCATTCATGATCTCCAGCACGCCGCCGCGCAGTTCCAGGCCCTGGCGCTCGGCCTCCGCCTGCATGATCCGCACGATCAGGTCTTCCTTCTTCATGCGGCTCGCCGCCGCAACGTTCAATTCCTTGGACATGGCGCGCAGATCGGAAAGGGTCATGGCTTCCAATTCGCTGATATTCATGCAGCAACTCCGTGCAGGGGGCTAGGCCGGTCTCGCTGGGTTCCGGTACGGCCGGATGCTGCCAGCGGAAGAATCAGTTCACCTAAGGTGGGTCAACGCAACGTTGCGAATGCAAACTGGGGAGAAACAGCCCAGCGGGCTCAAGGTGCTGGATTGCCAGTATACCACCTCACGCGTCGGGGGGCAAGCGCCCGCGGGGCTGTCAACCCACGCCCAACAGGACGGCAATGTAGTAGCCGAGAACCCCTGCCCACAGCCATGAATCCACCCGGTCCAGGGCGCCGCCATGGCCCGGAAGCAGCGTCCCCGAGTCCTTGATCTTCATCTGACGCTTAATCATGCTGATGCCGACGTCGCCCAGGGGCGAGAGTACGGCGATCAGCGTGCCACAGGCCAGCCCGGTCCACGGTCCAAGCCCCGACTCCGGGCCGGCGCCCAGGCTCCACAGTGCCCCCAGCGCTGCGCCCGAGGCCGCGCCGGCCCCCACGCCGGCGAGGT
>JAPLGR010000423.1 GCA_026390045.1 Chloroflexota bacterium
TGTCGGAAGGCGCCGGCGTGTCGGTCGGCGTGGGAGTGAGCGTGGGGACCGGCGTGTCGGTATAGGTCGGAGTCAGTGTGTTGGCCGGGGACGGTGTGGCGGTCGGCGTAACCGTCGAGGGTGTGAAAACCAGAAGCGTCTGGGTGATCGAAGGAGTGAGGGTCGGCCCCGGGATGGGCGTGTCGCTGGGAGATGCAGGTGTCGCCGTGTCCAAGGGCGCGGGTGAGATGGCGGCGGTGGGCGTTACCTCCCCCGGGGCGCGGCGGATGGCGATGAGCCCGGCGCAGTAGCACGGCAGGCTCGCCACGATGATGGCGATCAGGACCAAATGCAGCGTCCGGAAACGGGGGGAAGGTGTCTCCATGGAACCCGCTCAAGGCGGCCATCATATCATCGGATGGTGGGGAGGCAAGCGGGACCCCGCACAATATGGGTAGAATGAAGGGGTGGCAATCTGCAGGCAGCCGAGATTGACCGTATGACGCGCGCGCTGGCCGCCCCCAAGCCCCTCCGCACCCCACTTGACTGGGCGTCCTTCGCCACGCTGCTGTTGCTTGTGCTCGTGTCCGCCTACTGCCTGGCCGCGGCGGACTGGGCCGATCACCTGGGCATGGTCCCAACCGTCGCTGGACTTGCCGTCGTCGCCGGGACGGCGCTGGCGCGCAGCCGCTTTCCTGGCTGGCTTGCGGCGGCCTTTGCCACTGCCTACGGTCTGTTCCTGGTGACCTTCCTGGCCGCCATCACAATCGTTGATGTGTACGGCATCCATGACCGGTTGGTGGCGCTCGGGGGGAGGCTTGGCGCGTTTGCCGCTGTGCTCGCCAGCGGCGAGCCGAACAAAGATCCACTCATGTTCGTGATCCTGATGATGATGCTCTATTGGATCATCGGGGTCGTGGCCAGCTATTCGGCGATCCGCAGTGATCGCATCTGGCCGGCACTGCTGCTCCCCGGCATTGCCCTGCTGGTGAACACCTACTACTACCTCCGGCGTCCGGGCCTGAACGGATATGTGGCCGTCTACGCGCTGGCGGCGGTGGTCTTCCTGTTTGTCGTCAATCTGGCTCGGCGCCGGCGCGAGTGGCACGCTGCGCAGTCGCGCGTTCCGTCCAACGCATCAGGGCAGATCACCCAGATCGGGTTGCTGTTGGCCTTCCTGCTGGTAGCGCTGGCGTGGCTTGTCCCATCGTTCGCGCAGTCCGAGCGCGCGGCAGACCTCTGGGAGTCGGACACGCGACCGTGGTCCATCCTGCGCCATCGGTTGACCAGCGCATTCACCGGCCTGCGCAATCCGGTGGCGGTCGTCACCGACGTCTTTGGCGACCACCTGCGCCTGACCGCGGGCATTACCCCTGCTGAGACCCCGATCTTCACGGCAACGATCCTCAACGACTCAGCCGACGGGCTGCGCCTCTACTGGCGCGCCCGCACCTATGACACGTATGAGGCCGGATCATGGTCCTCGGTCGAGACGGATCTCGAGTCGTACTTCCCGGATGAGGGCTCCTTCCCTCTTCCTGTGTACTCCGGTCGGCGGAGCATCGAGGTCAGTGTGTATCCGCAGGTGGAGTCGATGCATCTGCTGTATGTTCCGCCACAGCCCTCCAACATCAACCGGTCCAGCCTCCTCACCGTGGTCCGGACGTCTACCGGGGTGACTGACGTGTCATCGGTCGCCGCGCGCACGACGGTGATGCTGGGAGAGGTGTACCGTGTGCGAGGCCAGGTGGCAGACCCGACCGCAGATCAGCTCCGGTCGGCCGGGACTGAGTATCCGGCCTGGCTCCGGGAGCACTTCCTTCAGCTTCCAGAGACTCTCACGCCGCGCACGCGCCAGCTGGCGGTTGAGATCACCCGCGATCTCGACAACCCTTATGACCAGGCCCTGGCGGTCACTCGCTGGCTGAGGAACAACATTGAGTACTCGTTGGCCTCTGGAGAGCCGCCTGAAGAGGTGGAGCCGATCGACTGGTTCCTGTTCGATTACGGCGTCGGATTCTGCAACTGGTATGCCAGCGCCGAAGTTCTGCTCCTTCGTTCCCTCGGGATCCCGGCGCGCGTGGCGGCGGGGTTCGCCCAGGGAACCGCCGATGAGACCGGGAGCGCTTACTCCGTGCTTCAACGAGACGCTCATGCCTGGCCGGAGGTCTTCTTCCCCGGTTACGGTTGGATCGAATTCGAGCCCACCACGGCGCAGCCACCGCTCGAACGTGTCGAGGTCGTGGCGCCCTCCGAGGGCGAGGAGACCGGGCCGGTGGATTCCGGGCCAGGGCTCGAAGAGGACACGCGGGACCTTCGGCGACTGCTGGGCGGCAGGATCGGCGGCGAGTTAGAGGAGGGCCCGGAGATTCCCGTCAGCCGGCCGTCTCCGATGCCCTGGATTGTCGGCGCCGGTGGGCTGCTTCTGATTGGCCTTCTGTGGTGGAGACTCGATCCTGTGGCGCGGCTGGCGACGCGCGGCGTGGTGAGCCGGTCGCTCTCGCGAATGGGCGTCAAGCCTCCAGCGCGATGGGCAGGCTACGATCCGGCCCCCCTCACTCCCATCGCACGGGTGTACTGGCGGTGGAGCGCCGGCTTGGAGCGCATCGGGATGCCCATCGAGCCTAGCCAGACACCGTTTGAGAGAGGCCGCGCCTTCGCCGATGAGTATCCACTCGAGGCCGATAAGGGCTGGGCCATCGCGCGAGCATATGCCGCTGAGCGCTACGGCGGCCCGGCGCCTGATCCCACGCCGGTCATGGAGGCCTGGCGCAACCTCGGGCCGTGGATGACGCTCATGTGGATCGAGAAAGCACCCGCCCAGGCACTTCAGCGACGGGTTGCATCGCTCCGCTCTCGCTCCGCGCCAGAAGCCTGACGCCTTCAGACGGCAACTGCAAACCGTCACACTCGGAGATCATCCGCATGCCTTCCACCCGAACGAACCACTCCTCCCTTCTCAGCACACTCCAGGAACTGGCGGAGGCACTGAGGGCCGACTACCCCGACATCGACGTCGAGATGCTGCGCGCGTGTGTCGAGCCGATGCGCTGGGTCGACATGGTCGGTGAGGACGGCACG
>JAPLGR010000162.1 GCA_026390045.1 Chloroflexota bacterium
CCCTGGTGACCTTTGCGCAGCCTGAGCCGACACCCACGCCGGCCCCATCTGCTTTCCTTGCAGACGCGGATGTGGCGCTGCGCGACGGGGATTGGGACTCGGCGCTGGCGCTGTACCAGCAGGCGCTCCAAGTAGCAGCCGAGCCCGGAGATCAGGCTGAAGCGCAGCTCGGCATTGCCATGACGTTGCAGAGCTCCGGGCGGACGGCTGAGTCGGTGGATGCATTCACCAGTTTCCTTGCGGCATATCTCGAAGATGAGCGCGCGGCGCAGGCAACGTATCAGCGTGCGGTGGCGCGCGAGCAGCTCGGCCAGGTCGCCGAGGCGCTGCAGGACTACCAGAACTACCTCGCGCTGCGGCCCGGCGTCCTGGACGGCTTCGTCCAAGAGAAGATCGGCGACTTGCGGTGTACGATCGGTGTGCCTCTCGAGGCGGTTGCCAACTACCGGAGCGCCCTGGCCGCGCCGCGGCTTGGCGGCGATGCCACGCTGCACGTGAAGATTGGGCGGGCATTGCTGGAAGCCGACGACCCGGATGGAGCACTCGCCGAGTACGATGCACTCACCGCATCCACCTCTGACCCAACGCTGTTGGCCACCCTCAACTACCTCTCCGGCCTCGCGCTGGAGGAGAAAGGCGAAACGGCCGCGGCGCAGGCGCGCTACCTCGATTCGGTCCAGCGCTTCCCGGACGCCTACGACACCTACAGCGGCCTCGTGCGCCTTGTGGACGCCGGCGTCTTCGTCGACCACTACCTGCGCGGTTACATCGACTATCAGGCCGGCGCGTATGAGCCCGCACGGCTGGCCATGGACCGCGCCATCGCCAGCGCGCCCAGCGCGGCGGCCTACTACTACCGTGCGCTCAGCCTGCTTGAGCTTGGAGAGGTCTACGCGGCGATCGAGGATCTGCGCGCGGTCGTCCTGCAGTATCCGGATGACCCTCGCCGGGACGACGCCTGGCTCAAGCTAGCCAGGATCCGCTGGACGGAACTTGAGCTGTACGTTGACTCGGTTCAGACCTACCTGGACTTCGTCGCCTATATGCCGACCGATCCGCAGGCCGCGCAGGGCCTGTTCGACGCTGGCCGCGTCGCCGAGCGCTCGGGTGATCTGGCGTGGGCAGCCGAGATCTGGATGAGGCTGCCGACGGAGTACCCGGGCACGAGCCAGGCATACGATGGTGCCTTCCAGGCTGGCATCGCGCACTATCGTTTGCAGGCGTACGATGCCGCCCTCGCCGCGTTCAAGACGGCCGAGGGCATCGCTTCGGATACGGGTTCGCGGGCGGCGGCCCTGCTATGGGTGGGGAAGGCATGGCAGGCGCTGGGGGACGGCGCCGGCGCGACTGAATCGTGGCAGGCTGCGGTCGCGGCTGATCCCACCGGCTTCTACTCCCTGCGGGCATCCGATCTGCTCGCCGGGCGCGCGCCCTTCCAGTCGCCGGGGATGTTCGAATTCGCAACCGACGTGGAGGCCGAACGCCTGGAGGCCGAGACCTGGCTCCGGTCGACCTTTGTTCTGGCGGGTCCGGAGCCGCTGTCCGAATTGAGCCCGGCGCTGGCTGCAGATCAGCGGCTGATTCGCGCCGAGGAGTATCTGCGGCTTGGGCTCTACAGTGAGGCTAAGGCGGAGCTCGAGTCGCTTCGCGGCGCGGTGGAGTCGGATGCCGAGGCCACCTACCGCCTGATGCACAAGCTGCTCGAGCTGGAGATGTACCCATCGGCGATCTTCGCCGCGCGCCAGGTGCTTCGGCTGGCCGGCATGGATGACGCCGCCACCGCATCAGCGCCCGCTTACTTCAATCACATCCGCTTCGCACCGTACTTCGGCGAGTTGATCTTGCCTGCAGCTGCCGAAGCGGGGTTCGATCCTCTCTTCGTATTGAGTGTTGTCCGGCAGGAGAGCCTGTTTGAAGGCTATGCCACTTCGTATGCGGAAGCCAGGGGGTTGATGCAGGTCATCCCGTCGACCGGTGCGCAGCTTGCCGAGCAGCTTGGTTGGCCGCCCGGCTACACCGATCATGACCTGTACCGACCGGCCGTCAGCGTGCGCTTTGGGACAGCCTATCTTGCGGAACAGCGCGATCGCTTCGATGGGGACTTGGTGGCTGCGCTGGCGGCCTACAACGCCGGCCCCGGAAACGCACTGATCTGGAAGGACATGGCGCCGGACGACACGGACCTCTTCCTCGAGGTCATCCGCCTCGACCAGCCGCACCTGTACATCACCACGATCTACGAGGTCTTCTGCCGCTACCGCGATCTGTACGCCGGATCACCCGGCAGCTGACGCGTCGTCGGTAGGGCGGGCTAGCCTGCGGACGAAGCCACGCCCGCTAGTTCGTCCAGCGCGGCGCGCACCTGCTCAAACCGCGCCTGCGGCAGCTTCGGCAGGTGCGATGGGATGCGCTTGCGCAGCTGGGCGGGCTGGCACACGGGGACCGGAGGCGAGTCGGCGACGACCTCCGAGTTG
>JAPLGR010000283.1 GCA_026390045.1 Chloroflexota bacterium
CAGGTGGAGGTCTGGATGTTGAATCGCCCGCCAGCCAGCAGATCCCCTGGCAGGATCTCCTTCGGGAGGTGGCGAACCATCACCTCGCGGTTGAACCACGCTCGCCTCTCGGGAAGCGACCAGGTCCAGAAGTCCGGATGGAGTGCAACGGGCCGCGCCACCTGCTGGTAGGCAGAGCGGAAGGTCTGCAGGAAGGAGTAGGTCTCCGGGACGATGTAGAACGTGAGTTCGTTGTACTGGAAGTCCCACGGCGTGCCCGTGGTCCACGAGGTGTACTCGTTGTTCCACACTCGCCCGACACCCTGGAAGTAGTAGTCGCGCAGCCATGCGATGCGCGGCGACAGGTTCGTGGGGGCCTTGATGGCGTAGCGAGGCTTCTCGAGAGTCAGGGTAGCCACGGTCCCACTCCTCTCCGGT
Source organism: Chloroflexota bacterium (assembly GCA_026390045.1). GTDB lineage: Bacteria > Chloroflexota > Anaerolineae > Anaerolineales > E44-bin32 > DYJB01. The sequence goes on from JAPLGR010000283.1 coordinate 418, forward strand.
GTTCAGGGGCACCGGTCGTCAGTTGTTTCCCGGCGCAACGGGCCGCGATCTCGTCGCCCAGAGGCGGGGCAGCCGCAGGCTGCAGATCAGGATTCTACGCCAATCGGCGCCCGCGACGTGTCAGGCTGGGCTGCGGAAGCGCAACGACGCCTTCTCAGGCGTCGCGTTTGGTGAGCCACCTGGGACTCGAACCCAGAACCTAACGCTTAAGAGGCGCTTGCTCTGCCAATTGAGCTAGTGGCCCAACAATGGCCATTCTACCGCGGCGAGGGCGCGTGTCAAGACAGGCCGACCCGCGCCCCAAACCGGCTCGCCCCACCTGCCAGCCGAGGTGGGGCGAGCGTTCACCGGACCATGGATAGGGACAGATGAAGATGTGGCGGCGGGGTCCACTCCGGCCGGCACTCAAGGCGGCCAGGAAAGTCGCAAGCCCCTGACATCCCCCTTGGCCGACGGCTCTCCGGGCCACTCTCATTCTCGCAGGTGGTTCTCAACGCAGACTCCCCGCGCGCGAACAGGAATCGCGCCTCGTGCGTCAGGCCCGATTCCGGCCTCCGCCCGCTAACTCTCCACGCTCAGGCCAGGGGATCTCCGCTGGATCCGTGTAGCCGTGCTTCTCTACCGTGTAGACCTGCCCTCCGGAGTCGTCCTCACAACCGGGTTCGTCCAGGAACGTGTAGCTAGTATCCATGGTGGCGGCCAGCACGTCCAGCATGTAGCCGTTCTGACACACTTGTGCCTTAAGGAAGTACCCGCGGTCGTCATCCTCAGTCATGTCTACGTTGTCCCAGGTGACGAGGACATTGTTGCCTTGCCGCTCGGCTTTCACCCAGTCGGGCGGGCCGTAGAGCGTCGACTTGGGCAGCGGATTCATGTAGGTCACGACCGAGAAGACATCGCCCTGGACGGTGATCACGGACGCCGAAACCCAGCACGCGTACGACAGCTTGTCAAAGCGCACCCACAGCCATGTACCTTCGTAATTGCGGTTCCACAGCAGCCCATGGTCGCCCTGGTACAGATCGCCTGCGTGCAGGTAGGCCTTGTTCGGCCCGTAGCGGCAGTGGGCCTGTTCGTTGACGGTCACATCAGGGAGGTCGAACGTCGGCGTGAGCGTCACCGTCGGCGTCACAGTGATTGTGGGAGTAGCGGTCTCCGTTGGCGTGGAGGTGATTGTCGGCGTGAGGGTGATGGTCGCCGTTGCCGTGCGCGTGGGCGTCAGCGTCGGTGTTGGTGTTTCCGTGGGCGTTGGCGTCGGCGTCGCCAGTAGCGCAGACACCGGCCCGCACCCGGCCAAAGACACGCTCACCCCAAGCACAACCATCATGACGATCCATCGGTCCAGCCTGTTCCCCATATCTGCCACCGCCTCCCCTGCGCATGTCTGCACGCTGGGATTCTAAGTGGCGGCCGATAGGGGAGGCAATGTGCCATTTGGACTGCCTGGCACGGGCCGGCAACCACCAGGAGCGGCGTTGCCCGCCACGTGCGGCAATCTGCTAGGACTTGGGATGCACCTCAAAGAAGGCCCACATCGCCTCGCTGGCATCTAGCGCCTGCGACGGCTCATCCCCCTGGGAAGAGAACTTGCCCGCGCCCGGCCAGGCGTGCGTACCTCCCTCAACCGCCAGCAGTTCGACGCCCAGCCCGGCCCCGCAGTCTGGATAGACCTCATGGATCACCGTGCCAGTCTGGTCCCGGATCGGCTCCAGTGAGCAGCCATCGCGCGCCGCCCAGTACGTCACGGCGTAGTGGACGGATCGGTCCGTTCGCTCATGGGTATCGGCACTGACCGCAGGTGCGCCGCCCTCGAACAGCACGTACTGGTCAGCCGTGCCGTGGATGGCGAGGACCGACACCGGTTCGGACGGCTCGCATTCGACGTTGAGTGCGCCAGCCACCGGCGTGACGGCCGCGAACAGATCCGATGCTTCGCACGCTAGGCGGTACGACATCATCCCGCCGTTGGACATCCCGGTTGCGTAGACTCGATCAGAGTCAATGGCGTAGGACGTCGCCAGGTGCCCGACCAGCGCTCGGATGAATGCGACGTCGTCGACCTGTAGATCAAGCGCGTACCCGCAGCAGTTGCCTACGTTCCAAGTGAGGAGCGCATCTTCGAGTCTGCCATTCCCATCGGGATAGACGACCAGGAAGCCCTCTCGGTCGGCGATGGCGTCCAGCCCGACGGTAGCCTGCAAGTTCGCTCCATTCCCACCGCCGCCGTGCAGGGCGACCACCAGGGGCACCGGCACCGCGGGATCATAGCCGGCAGGGATGTGCAGACGATAGGATCGGTCGCCACCGGCAAGACTCACGGTCCCCTCGACTTCCGTGGCGGTTGGATCAGCCTCCTGCCCTGGCGTCACGGTTTGGCCGGGAACCGGCAGAAGCACGCCACGACTGCACCCCGTCAGCAAGATCAGCATGCCCAGACAAGCCACGATGGCCCTGGGGCGGTTGACCAGCTCCGTCATTCTCACCTCCCGCGCACACGAATCCTAGCATTCCCAACGCACCAGTGATGCAACCAGCGTGCAAACAAGCGGTAAACGGCTAGCCAAGGACTTGGTATCCTCAGGTCGGCGTCCCCCAATCGGGTTGGGCGGTTCCGGCTTTCCTGCTACAATTTGCCGCCGTCCACCCTTGGCCGCGGCTGCGTCCGCTGTGCCGGGACCGGTTCGAGCAGCCCCCGGCGCTGTAGGCCTGCCAGGCCCATGAATGGGAGTCTGCCTGTGCTGCGATCGTTCTTCCTGTTCATCTCCAAAGCCCGTTGGGCACGTCAGATCATCATGTCCTGGGGGGTGTCGCGACGCGTAGCGCGGCGCTTCGTCGTTGGCGAAACGTTGGATGAGGCGGTTCAAGCGATCCGCGACCTCAACGCCGCCGGATTGAATGCCACCTTCGATCATCTGGGCGAGTCGGTCACCAATGAAGCAGAAGCTGTCCGGGCAACCGACGCCTACCTGGCGATCCTCGCCCGGATCCTAGAGACCGGGATCCGGTCCAATGCCTCCCTCAAGCTCTCACAGCTCGGGCTGAACCTCTCGTATGACCTGTGCCTCAACAACGTCCGCCGTGTTGTCCAGAAGGCCGCCGAGGGCGGCTTGTTCATCCGCATCGACATGGAGGACACGCCGACGGTTGACCGGACGATCGAGTTGTGGCGCACGCTGCGCAAGGAAGGCCTGGTCAACGTCGGCCTGGTGTTCCAGGCTTGCCTGTATCGCACGGAGCGGGATGTGAGCGCGGTGCTGGCCGAAGGATGCCGGATCCGATTGTGCAAGGGCGCCTACAAGGAACCCGCCAGCCTCGCCTATCCCAAGAAGAGCGACGTGGATGCCTCCTACGACCGGTTGGTGCGGATGATGATCGATGCGGCTCGCGCTGGTGGCGCCGAGTGCGCGTCTGCGGACGGCCGCAGGCCGCCGATCACTGGCGTCGCGACGCACGATGACAAGCGCGTGGCCGCCGCGCGTGCCTACGCGGAGCAGGTTGGATTCCCCAAGCAGGCGCTCGAGTTCCAGATGCTGTATGGGATCCGTCCTGAGCTGCAGCGGCAGTTGGCCGCCGCGGGCTATCCAGTTCGTGTGTATGTGGCCTACGGAACGGAGTGGTACCCGTTCTTCATGCGCCGCCTTGCCGAGCGCCCGGCCAATGTGTGGTTCTTCGTCTCCAACTTCTTCCGTCGCTGAGCTATTCGCGGAGGCATTATGAAGCGGCTGACCCTCATCCCCTGGTTGCTCCTGCTCTCCGCGTGCACGCTGCCGTTCGGCCAGGCGGCCACGCCGGAGCTGCCTGCCCTCCCGCCGACCCAAGTTGGGATCGCTCTTCCCCCGGCATGGACGCCGACCCCACAGGGCGCGGCCCAATCGACGGCGCGGCCGACGAGTCGTCCGGCTCAAGAGCCGACGCCGACGTCGGAGATTAAGGTCACTGCCCTCAGACTGTCAGAGCTGCCTACCGGCTATGGCCCCGCCCAACCGGTCGCCTACGGCATCTCGCCGGCGATCCTCGCTGCCGGAGTCCTTGAACCGCAAGCGATCGCGATGTTCGAGCAGCTCGGCAACGGCACGCTTGTCATCTCGGTGGCAGCGCCGCTCGCCACCCCCACGGAAGAACAGGGCTTTGGCAGTTGGCTTAAGACACCCACGATGCTGCTCGAGGCCCTGGCCGGCGCGATGGGCCAGCTTGAGGGTTCGGCGCGCGCCCTGGATGGCTTCTCCGACATCGGCACCGCGAGCGCGGCGGTTGAGGGAACCATCCTGATCGGTGGCGCGCGCTACACGACGCAGATCGTGCTCCTGCGCCAGGGGTCGGCGGCGGCCTACATCGCCGTCCTTCTCCCTCGCGGCGCACAGCCGGGCTTCGACTTGCAGAGCGTCGTGCGCGGCTACGCTGAGCGCTTGCGAGCCGAGGCCCTCGGCATCCCCACGCCGTCCGTGCCCTGACGGCCCCCCGATGGATCTCAACGGCAAGACGATCCTGGTGACCGGGGCGGCTCGCCGCCTCGGCCGTGCCATCGCCCTGGAGCTGGCGGGCGCAGGCGCGCACCTGCTTGTCCACCACAGTGCCTCCGATTCCGAAGCGGCTGAGACATGCGAAGCCATCCGCAAGCTTGGCGTCCAGGCTCATGCCTACCGCGCCGATTTGCGCAAGCACGGCGAGATCACGGACCTGTTTGAGCAGATCGACCGCCAGGGCCCGCTCCACGCGCTGGTCAACAGCGCTGCCGTCATGCTGTCTGGCGATCTGCTGTCCGTCTCTGAGGCTGACTGGCACGCGACGATCGACCTCAACCTAAAGGCGGCGTTCTTCGTTCTTCAACAGGCCGCGCTGCGCATCCGGCGGGCGGGCGGCGGCGTGATCGTCAACATCGCCGATATCTCCGGCCTGCAGCCCATGCCGCGGTTTCCTGTCCATTCCATCAGCAAGGCCGGTGTGCTGTCGCTCACCAGGGTCGCGGCCCTCGCGCTGGCACCGGACATCCGGGTCAATGCTGTCGTCCCGGGCCCGGTCCTCAAGCCCGACACAATGTCGGAGAAGCGCTGGCGCTCCTTCGGCCAATCGCTTCCCCTGCAACGAACCGGGACGCCCGGGGAGGTCGCACGAAGCGTCCGATTCCTGCTTGAGAACGACTTCATCACAGGCGAAACCCTCCTCGTCGACGGAGGGAACCAGTTCGTCGCCTCCTGATCCGCCGGGGCTCCCGAAGGCCTCTGGACCTCACAGGTCGATGGACGCTTCCCTTGAAGGATTGTCTCCCTCGCGTTATCCTCTCTTCTATGGGCCAAGGACCAGCCAAGGCGCCGCCGCAAGAAACCCAGCCCGACTCCACCAAGCAGAAGTCCAGTCTGGTCTCCTTCCTGCGGCTCTCGAACCCTGGCCTGCTTGCAGCTGGTGGGCTCTTCTACACCATCGGCGCGGCGGTGGCTGACTACCTTGGACTTCGGGTCAGCCCCACGCTCCTGATCCTCGGCTTGCTGGTGATGGGCGCCACGTTGCTTCTGGCGCAGTACCTGAACGCGTACTTCACGTTCCTGGTGGAGCGCAGGGCCTCGGCCCCCGATCCATCCGCAGCGTATGGGCTGCCTCGCAACGTAGCCCTCTATGCGGCGATCATCTCCGGCGGCATCCTGGCGATCCTGCTGACCGGGATGGCCGTGCAACGCGCCGCGCCACTCGCCTCGTGGTTGATGCTCGGGATTGGGATCTTGCTGACGTTCGCCTACAGCGTGCCGCCGCTGCGCCTCGCCACCTCCGGCTACGGCGAGCTGACCGCGGCCATCGGGCTGGCAGGACTCGCTCCGGCATATGGATTCGCATTGCAAACTGGCGAGGCGCACAGGCTGGTATGGCTCGCCACGGCGCCCTTGATCGCACTCATGTTCGCCATGCTCATCACCCTACGCCTGCGTGACTATGCTGGCGACTTGCAGCACGAGCGACGGACTCTGATCGTCCGCCTGGGCTGGGAGGCTGGCATGCGTCTGCACGACGGCGCGATCCTACTTGCCGCCGGGCTCATGGCGGCCGGCCTTGCCGGCGGCCTGCCATCGCGCGTGGGAATCGGAGGCGCCATTGTCCTCCCGCTGGCCGCGGCCCAGATCTGGCAGATGCGCCGCATCCGCAGCGGATTCCCGCCACGCTGGCACGTCCTGGTGTCCGTCGCCGCGGCACTGCTGACGCTGACGGCGTACTTCATTCTGGTTGGATTCCTGCTGAGCTGACCGGGTGAAGCCTGCCGCAAGCCCCCTGGCTTCAGCCCGTGGGGACAAGGCGGGCATTCTTGGGTGGCCTCAGCCGTGTCGTCGTGTGGCATACCA
>JAPLGR010000714.1 GCA_026390045.1 Chloroflexota bacterium
ACTCCGTCAATCTCTGTCACCTTATGCGAGCACTGGAACCCCTCCATGTACTCGAGGCCGTGGGACTCCTCGCCGCTACGGAAGTCGATCCAGACCCCCTCGGGGTAGGTTCGCGGAGCTTGCCGCGGCTGGAGCAAGGGAAGCCCCAGAAGCATCGCGGCTAAGGCCGTTGCGGACATTGGGTTGCCTCCTCGTGGTCACGCTGGCCGGCCTCGCTTGGTTCGCGGGCGTCATGTGAGACCGACGACGTCGGCAGTACACGGTCGTTGCGCTGTCGGGCCAGAACGGAGCGCGTACGCTCCGTTAGTAGGCGACCCCTTGAGCCCCTCTGGGCTTGTGCCTGCGAGGGCGGTGCAGCGCCGCGCCGCCCCCGCCAACGTCGCTCCCAGCCACACCTGCCCCACTACTTCCAGAGCGGTCCACGCAACCACGCCTGTCAGACCGCGGACCGGTGTCAGGACCCGTTTTCCGCATTCTGCGGGCGGTCTCAGTTGGTTCGCAGAGATTCACAGTTTGGCCGCTAGACACGGTCTAGGTTTACTGCTATGCTGCGGTCATGCAGATCCGAACGCCGTACGGGCCGCTGGAGCTGGACGTGGACGCGTATGCGTTGCCGCCCACGTTCCCGATCGTGCTGCCGATCTGCCGCGAGTTGCGGATGGCTGAGATCGTCGATGCGTGTTGCCCGATGAAGTGGTGGAGTCATGTGACCCACGGTCAGGTGGTGGAGTTCGTGGTGCTGCACCTGCTGCAGTCGCCGCATCGGCAGCCGCTGTACAAACTGGAGCAGTGGTCGGCCGAGCATCATCTTCATCGGTTGTACGACTGCCCGGCCGAAGCGTTCAACGATGATCGGGTGGGCCGCGCGCTGGATGAGATGGCGTCGCACATCGCCGAGATCGAGACGCGGGTGGTGACCGAGGCGTTGATGCGGTATCGGGTCAACGCTCGACAGATCCACTGGGACCTGAAGCATGTGACCTTCAGCGGCGCGCATGAGGGGTCGGCGATGATCTGCAAGGGCTATGGTGCGGGCGCGATCCATGCGAAGCAGCTCCAGGTGAGCCTGCACGTGACCGGCGAAGGCGGCCTTCCGGTGCGGCATCAGACGCTGGCGGGCGATGCGCATCAGGCGCCGCTGGCCGCGGACAGGCTCAAAGACCTGCAGCCGCGGCTGCCGTGCAGCGACCTGATCGTCGTCTCCGACCGCGCGGGGATCAGCTACGAGAACATCCTGGCGTACCGCCGGGCGAAGGCGCGCTTCGTGGCGCCGCTCGCGCTGCAGGCGCCCCAGCAAGCGGCGCTGGCGGCGGTGCCGCCGGAGGCTTTCGTTCCGCTGGAGTACCGTAGCCACGGCGCGCCGCACGAGCAGTACTCGTACTATCAGACGACGCTGGAACTGAACCCGCAAGGGCGCCATGAGCCCCTCCAAGTCCCCGCGTTGTTCGTGCACAACACGGGCAAGCAGCGCCGCGACGCCGAGCGCCGGCAGAAGAAGATCGATCAGGCCTGGGCGCGCCTGCAGAAGATCAACGACCTCCTGAACCAGCGGCGCTATGCCAAAGCCGACTACGCCCGCGAGCAACTGGCCAAGGCCGTGCCGCCCGCGGTGCGCGAGATCGTGCGCTACGAACTCACCGGCGAAGATCGCGAACTGTGCCTGCGCTTCGGGATCGACCAGACGGCACTCGCCGCGGCGGCCGCCACCGACGGACGCTACGTGCTGGTCTACGAGTTGCCGGCGGCCTCGCCCGAAGAGATCTTCCTGACCCACAAACGGCAAAGCGCCATCGAAGCGCGCTTCCGCAACCTCAACAGCGACCTGTCGGTCCATCCGCTCTGGCTCCAGCATGACCCTCGCATCCAAGCGCTGCTCTTGATCTTCGTGCTGGCGCTGATCGTCTATACGCTCCTGGAACTCTGCGCCGAGCGGGCCGGTCTCGAAGGTCCGCACTACCCGAAGATGACCGCCCGCGAGATGCTC
>JAPLGR010000167.1 GCA_026390045.1 Chloroflexota bacterium
GCTGAAGCCGGTTCTGCGCGGCGTCGACTTCCGCGCTGAGCGCGGCGAGTTCGTCGCGCTGCTCGGCCCGAACGGCGCCGGCAAGACGACAATGCTGCGCATCCTGGCCTCGCTCTCGCGCCCGACGCTCGGCGAAGTCCGCGTGGCGGGCTATGTGCTTCCCGGGCAGGCGAGCGAGGTGCGTCGGCTGCTGGGCGTTGTCTCGCATCAGCCGCTGCTCTACGGTGACCTGACGGCCGAGGAGAACCTGCGCTTCTACGCGCGCATGTACGGATTGTCCGATGTGAAGCGCCGCGTGGACCAGACGCTGAACACAGTCGGGCTGGAGGCGCGCCGCCGCGACTTGGTGCGTCAGTTCTCGCGGGGCATGCAGCAGCGGCTGGCCATCGGGCGTGCCCTGCTCCACGATCCGCAGGTGATGCTGCTGGATGAGCCATACACCGGGTTGGACCAGGACGCCAGCGCCATGCTGGACGGACTGCTTCGGCAGGTCGCTGCCGGCGGCCGCACGGTGGTGATGACCTCGCATGACCTCCCGCGCGCCGCTGATCTGGCGACGCGCATCGACGTGCTGTCTCGCGGCGCGATCGCCGCCAGCATTCCCCAGGGCCAGATCACATCGGCCGGCCTGATCGACCTGTACCGCAAGGTGACTCATGACTAGCGGCGTCCCCTCGCTGAGCGCCGGCGATCGCGTTCGCAGCTACCTGCGCGCCGTGGGCGCCGTGGTGTGGAAAGACCTGGCCGCGGAGCTGCGCAGCCGCGAACTGATCAGCTCGATGCTGGTCTTCGCGCTGCTTGTCATCTTGGTCTTCAACTTCGCCCTGGAGCTCGACATCGCCGCGCGGCAGACGGTGACCTCCGGCGTGCTGTGGGTGACGTTTGCCTTCGCTGGGACGCTTGGGCTGAACCGGTCGATGGCCGTTGAGCGCGATCGTGGCTGCCTGGACGGACTGCTGCTGGCGCCGGTCGACCGCAGCGCGCTGTACTTCGGCAAGGCGCTGGGCAACCTGGCGTTCATGCTGATCATCGAGGCCATCATCCTTCCGATCTACAGCATCCTGTACAACGTCAACCTGTTGCACCCCGGCCTGATGGGCGTCGTGCTGCTGGGTTCGATCGGCTACGCCGCCGTCGGCACGCTGCTTTCGTCGATGGCGGTACAGGCGCGCACGCGCGACGTGCTGCTGCCGATCCTGCTGTTCCCGGTTGTGCTGCCGGTCCTGGTCTCGGCGGTCAAGGCGACCAACGCCGTACTGCTCGGGCTGGAGGCAGCCGAACTCTGGCCTTGGCTGAATCTGCTGATCGCCTACGATGTGATCTTCACTGCGGCGGCCTTTATGCTGTTCGACTTCGTGGTCGAAGAGTAGAGTAGCCGCGCAGGCAGCGCGGCCTGAGAGGGAACGAGATGCAACCTGCACCGAGGGCGCTGAAGGCACTGAGCTGGGTCTCGGCGATCCTGTTCGCAGCGGCTCTGCCCATGACGCTGTTCTACGCGCCGCGCGAGGCGGTGATGGGTGACGTGCAGCGCGTGTTCTACTTTCACGTCGCCTCGGCCTGGGTGGGGGCGCTGGCATTCCTCGTGGCCTGCGTGGCGGGCGTGCTCTTGCTGAAGCGCGGCGACCGCCGCTGGGACGCCATCGGGCTGGCGTCGGTCGAGATCGGC
>JAPLGR010000651.1 GCA_026390045.1 Chloroflexota bacterium
GGTGCGCCGCCGTTCCTCCTGCAGCACGGCAAGCGCGATTCCCTCGTCCCGGCGCAGCAGTCGGTGGACATGGCGGCCCGGTTGCGCGCCGTTCTGGACCCCGAGCGGGTGACACTCGAGCTCATCGAAGGAGCAGAGCACGCCGACCCGAGGCTCGAGACACGCGAGAACGTAAGCCGGGTGCTCGACTTCCTCGACCTGCACCGGAGGTCGACGGAGACGCATGGGGAGCCCCGCTAGCATCCCCGGCTGCGATCAGAGGCCCCACTCTCCGGGGAACGGCCCGGCTCAAGCAGGGAACGACTGCGAGATGAAGAGAGGCTGCCCATCGGGCAGCCTCTCCTTGTTGGTTGCACGCGCGTCCTGTGCTCAACCTGTGCGGGACAGCCTCAGGCGAAACCGAGATCGACGGACTGCAGCCCGAGATCATCGCGCAGCTTGAGCAGCGCCCGCTGCACGCCCGGGGCGATCTCCACTCCCTCCGCCAGCACCCGCTGCGTGTTCGCGTACGCCTTCTCGCCGGCCGTGTAGATCTGCTCCTCACCGGGCGCCTTGGCGGAGGCGCGAAGCTCGCGCAGGATGTTGCCCACCGTCCGCCGGAACTCGTCCAACGGCAGGAAGCGCTCGACGTCAATGGCCAGGAAGAAGTGCCCGATGCGCAGGAAGTGCGGGCGGCCCTGCGAATCCGTGTCGTGCAGCTCAGACAGGAAGGCCCCCTGCTGGAAGGCGGCAGAGAAGATCTCGACCACGGCCGCCAAGCCGTAGCCCTTGTGGCCGCCCAGCAGTTCGCCCAGACCACCGATCGGCAGGAGCGCGGCAGCGTCGCGATTCATCTTCTCGATCAGCGTCGTGCTGTCGATGATCGCCTGGCCCTCCTGGCTGATCGCCCAGCCGGCCGGAATGGGCTTCTTCGCCCGCGCCGCCACCTCGATCTTGCCGCGGGTGACGACGGACGTGGAGGCGTCAAACAGAAACGGGAACGGCTCGTCGCTGGGCACGCCGACCGCGATCGGGTTGGTGCCCATCATCGGCTCCACCCCGAAGGTCGGGGCGGTCGACGGGTGGGAGTTCGTCATGCTGATGCCGACCATGCCCTCGCCGACCGCCATGCGCGCGTAGTAGCCGGCGATGCCGTAATGGCTCGAGTTGCGCACGGCGACCGCGCCCAGTCCCCGCCGGCGGCCCTTGTCCATTGCCAGCTGCATCGCACGGTGGCCGATGACCATCCCCATGCCGTTGCCGCCGTCGAGGACAGCGGTCGTCTCGGTCTCCTTGACCATGGTCAGCGAGGTGACCGGAAGCTGGAGGCCGGCCTTGATCCGCTCGTGGTACATGCGCAGGTGGGCGATGCCGTGGGACGGGATCCCCCACAGGTCAGACGTGATCAGCACGTCGGTGATGACGTCAATGTCCCCGGGCGGGATGCCCATGCCGGCCAGGCTGGCCCGCATGAAGGCGGTGACCTTGTCAACGGGAACGCGCACCGGTTGATCTGTCATCGTCTCACCCCCGCGTAGAGCGAGCCTACGCGAACAGCTTGCCTGGGTTGAGCAGGTTCTCCGGGTCCAGGGCGTGCTTGATGCGCCGCTGGATGTCCATCGAAACCGGGCCGAGCGCCTGCTCCAGATACGGCCGCTTGAGCAGCCCCACGCCGTGCTCGCCCGACAGCGTGCCTCCCAGCGCCAGCGAGGCGGCGAAGATCTCGCCGACCATCCGCTCCATCGTGGCCCTCTGCTCGGGCTGGCGCCGGTCGAACAGGATGTTGGGATGCAGGTTGCCGTCTCCGGCGTGACCGAAGATCACGATCGGCAGGCCATGCCGCTGGCTGATGCCGCGCAGCTGGCGCACGATCTCGGGGATGGCGCTGCGCGGGACGGTGATGTCCTCGCCCAGCTTGTTCGGCGCCCGGCGGGCAAGGGACGGAGCCACGGCGCGGCGCGCCTCCCACAGACTCGTCTGATCGGCCGCGCTAACTGCGAGGCGGACCGAGCGCGCCGCGTGCTCACGGCAGATGCCGGCGATAGCTTTGATCTCCCGCATGACGGCGCCCTCATCCGAGCCGTCGGTCTCCAGGATGAGCAACGCTTCCAGGTCGGTCGCCAGGCCGAGGTGGAAGGCTTCCTCCACGCAGCGGATGGCGGTCTGGTCCATCAGCTCGAGCGTTGCCGGGACGATGCCCGCGCCCAGGATGGCGGAGACGCTCTCGGAGGCCGCCTCGAGGGACTCGAACTCAGCCATGGCGGTCTGGGTGAAGCGCGGCCTGGGGATCAATCGCAGCAGCGCCTCGGTGATCACGCCCAGCGTGCCCTCCGAGCCGGTGAAGAGCGCGTTCAGGTCAAGCCCGGTCACGTCCTTGATCGCCTTGCCCCCGGTCTTGAGAATTCGTCCGTCGGCCAGAACGACCGTCAGGCCAAGCACGTAATCCCCGGTGACGCCGTACTTCAGGCAGCGAGGGCCGCCGGCATTGCAGGCGATGTTCCCGCCGATGGTGGAATGGCGATTGCTGGACGGATCCGGCGGGTAGAACAGGCCGCGCTCTTCGACGGCCGCCTGCAGGTCGGAGGTGACCACGCCAGCCTCGACGTGGGCGGTGGCGTTGGCCTCGTCGATCTCCAGGATGCGGGCCATGCGCGTCAGGCAGAGCACTAGGCTGCCGCCCGGGATGGAAACGGAGCCGGCGGCCAGCCCGGTCCCCATGCCGCGGGGGATGATCGGCACATGCGCTTCGGCCGCGGCGCGCACCACCTGGCTCACCTGATCGGTCGAGCGCGGCAGCACGACAGCCCCGGGCGTCCCCTCGGCGAAGGTCCCGTCGAACGAGTAGGCCGCCAAGTCCTCCGGTGTCGTCAGCACGCCGTCGCGCCCCACGATCTTGATCAGTTGGTCAACGACCTCAGTCTTCATGCGGTTCCTCGTAGGCTCTGGCCAGCAAGGTGACCGGATGGGTGACACGGATGGGCAGCCCGCGCCGGCGGACGCCCGTGGTCAGCTGCATCTGGCAACCGGGGCACCCGGAGGCGACAACGGTCGCCTCGGTTTGCGCCAGGTGATCAATCTTGCGCTGCATGATCTTGGCC
>JAPLGR010000447.1 GCA_026390045.1 Chloroflexota bacterium
ATCGCCCCGGCAGCCAGCGCCAGCGCCACTCGGCTCCAGCCCCTCATCCTCCGATACCGTCCCATAGGATGCCTCCGGTTTACCCGCACTTGCGCCCCAATGTAGGCGAGGCACGGCACCGGGCCAATCCGTACTTTCGGCTCACCCTCCAGGGGGCTGCGAGGAAGCCTGGTCGAGGATCTGCATGAACTGCCGCAGGGAGGCCGGGCTGTGGCCGGCGAAGTGATTGTTGCAGTAGCCGTAAACCTCAACGCCGTCTTCCAGGAACCGGCGCACGCGTTCCGCCCAGGAAGTAAGCTCCTCTGTCCGGTCAATCTGGATGCAGTCGAAATGCTCGATGTCACTGCGCCGGCCCAGCCAGCGGATGACGGTGAAGCCCGTTGTGATCCAGGTCATCTTCGGCATGTAGTACAGGTCCTGCAGTACCAGCGCCACGCCCAGGCCGGAGAGCATCTCACCCAGATCGGGGGTAGGCGAATTGCAGCGTCAACATGCCAAGCTTCTCGCCAAGGGCCTGCATCGTCCCGACAAAGGCCTCAGCGTCGCCGCGTGCACCTTCGAGTTTCTTGTCGTGCGTGATCAGCTTCGGGAACTTGGCCGAGAAGCGGAAGCCGTCCGGGGTGCGTCGCGCCCAGCCTTCCACCACCGAGGCGCGCGGCGTGGCATAGAAGGTCGAGTCGATCTCGACCGTGGAGAACGCGCGGGCATATGTCTCAAGATACGCGGCCTTGGGTGTGCCCGGAGGGTAGAACGGGCCGACCCAGTCATCGAAGGCGAAACCCTGTGTGCCGAGCCACAGCGTCCCGGTCCGCGAGGTCACGGGCCGACCTCACACGGACGCGGCCAGCAACTTCACCACGCGGTCCAGCACGATCTCCGACACCTCGACCTTGCTCATTACCGGAAGCGCCTGCGCTGGACCGTCGACACCAATCAGCGTTACCTGATTGGTGTCGACCCCGAAGCCCGCCTCGGGCGCGGTGATGTCATTGGCGACAATGAACGACAGGCCCTTTGCCTTGAGCTTGGCCGAGGCGTTGGCCACCAGGTCCTGGCTCTCGGCGGCGAAACCCACAACCACCTTCGGGCGGCTCGCCTTCGACCTGCCCTCGGACACCGAACGCAGGATGTCGTCCGTCGGCTCCAGTGTCAGCGTGAGCGGATCTCGCCCACGTTTGATCTTGTGAGCCGAGGCCGAGGCCGGGCGGAAGTCGGAGACAGCCGCGGCCATCACCAGTACGTCCGACTTGCGCACCGCATCAAGCGTCGCCTTGTACATCTCCGCCGCGTTCTCCACGTCAATACGCTGCGCGCCCACCGGCGTGGGAAGCGCGCTTGGGCCGCTGATCAGCACGACCTCGGCGCCCCGATCGATCGCCGCCTGCGCCAGGGCAAAGCCCTGCTTACCCGAAGATCGATTGGCGAGCACGCGCACGGGGTCCAACGGCTCCTGCGTGCCGCCGGCGGTGACGACCACCGATCGTCCGTGCAGCGGACCCGCTGCGCCCAGCACCCTGCGAATGTGCCCCACCAGCTCCGCGGGCTCAAGCATTCGCCCGCGTCCGACGAGCCCGGAGGCCATCCTGCCCTCCCCCGGCCCGGCCACGTGGACGCCGCGCTGCAGCAGCGTGTGCAGGTTCGCCTGCGTTGCCGGATGTTCGAACATGCCAGCGTCCATCGCCGGCGCCAGAAGCACCGGGCAGCGCACCGCCAGCGCCGTCAGCGCCAGCAGGTTGTCTGCCAGACCATACGCCAGCCGCGCCATCGTCGTTGCGGTCGCCGGTGCGATCACCAGCAGATCGGCCGCCTGCCCCAGCCCGACGTGGAGCACGTGCGCTTCGGGTCCCCACA
>JAPLGR010000619.1 GCA_026390045.1 Chloroflexota bacterium
CATATCGGCGGGCTGAAGCCGACTGGTCGGGCTGGTCGGCCGGCACGCTTGATTTGCCTGGGGCCCTTCCTTATAGTGGTCATGAACAAGCCCGCTTCCGCCGAGCGGCTCCCCCGGACTAAACACGGAGCCTCCGGCCGCATAGATCGCGGGACTTCGCAGCTCGAGGCCGTTGGGCGGCTCGGCAGCCCGGCGGACGGTCGTGACGCCGCGGATGCTCCTGCCGATAACCCCACACGCCGGGCCGAGAACCTGCCTGACCTTTGTTCGCCAGCCGCGTGCAGGCTCATCGGTTGACGTTTCCCTTGTTGTCCTCTAGACTGAAGCTGTCCTCGCCAAGGTCCACTCCTGTGCCATTGTGGGGCTGCCATCTAGCGCAAACCGTCAGGCATAGGCAGAATCCATTCTTGCTACTAACAATTGAAAGGGTCCGGAATGAATCAGGTCAAGGCAGCAGTCAAGTACGCGCTGAAGGCTTTCTTCGGAGGCTGCTTCGGATGCCTGGGGGCGCTGAGTGGAACGATTGTGTTACTCCTTGTACTGGCGATCACTCTGGGGCCAAGGGCAATGGGCATAGTGCAGGGCATTCACTTGCCCTCTATCCCGTCATTGTTGGCTCCAGGGACATCCCCTTCAGGCCAGGGAACGCCTCCGATGGGAACCCCGGGTGGATCGGCCCCGACAGATTGCTACACAACCATAGACGCCTGGGTCTCAAAGAGTGAGATGGGGCAGCCTGAAACCACGTTCTCTCAGTCCGATGGCATTTTCCCGGTTGTTACAAATCCGACAGGCTGTGGCGCGGTCAACGCAAGGCTGGCCGATTCGCGCGGGCAGACGCTTCTGGAGAAGTCTTACGGTGTGGTTGGTGGCGGACGTAACGGCTATGGGAACTACAACGCCAACAAGAACCTCGCACCAGGTTCCTATGAGATGCAATTCTGGTACGGTGAAATGCTGTTGAAGAAAATCCAATTGACCGTCCAGTGATGCGCCTCCTCGTCTTTTCTGTCGTGGGGTAACTCTGCATCGTATCGGCTAGAGTGAGACCGATCGGGGCTCTAAGTCAGGACACACTTGTTCGGCCTGGACGGTCATCCCGATAGGACACGGGGACGGTGTGCGGGGGCATTGAGCGTCTCGACGTGCTGAAGGCGGCACGCCCCCTTGGGGAGCGCTACCAACTCAGGATGCCCCCGGAGATCCATGGCAAACCAAATACCCACCAAAAAACCGAGCTGGTTCCTACGGCTCCTCAGCCTGCTCGAGCGGTCCTCCGGCCTCGCGATCCTCCAGCTGATGTACTACGAGTGGCTGGCGGGGACCATCATCCTGTCCGGCCATCTCCCTTCGTCCCAAGCCGTTGAGACTGCCATCACCGCAGGCGTGGCGACGATGATGCTCTCTATGGCAGGGGTCGTGCCCGCCATCGGGCAGATTCTCTGGGTGCAATTCGCCGATCGGGCGATCGCCTGGTCCGTCGGCGGGGCAGACAACCCCCTCCTGCACGTCGATTGGTCTACCCCTGAGATCAACACCACGCTCCTGGGCCTGCGCCTCCACCTTGCGCCCTTCTCCGGGACCTTTCTCTCGTTTCTTCACGATGCCGGCCTGGCCCTCACGATCTTCCTCTCGGCCGGCACAGCGCTCACCTTAGTCCTGCGCCACTTTGGCAAGTCCCACCCCCAGCTGTTCGCCAGGAGAGGTCCCCTCGGCCCGGAGGCCGCCAACAACCTCTTCGCTCGTTGGG
>JAPLGR010000594.1 GCA_026390045.1 Chloroflexota bacterium
GGCCGTCGCCCTTGGCCTGCTGGCGTTTCTGGCCGTGGGTGGCCTGATCCCGCTCTGGCTGTGGGCTTGTCTCATGTATCCCTCATGCCCGCTGCGGCTTCCCTAATGCATTTCTGATACATACAGTCTAGGATCGTCCACAGTGCGGGGGGTATAATCCGGTCGCAACGCCGCACCCCTGCGGGACGGCTGAGCGTGGAGGCAGATTGTGAACTCTCCTAGGGGCCGCAACACCCTGGTCCTGGTCATCCTGATCTCGATTGTTGCCATTCTGGTCCTCCAGTTCCGCGCGGGCGCACCCCAGCCGGAGCGGCTGTACCTGAACGAAGTCGCGCGGGAGATCGCCGCCGGCAGAGTGTCCCGCGTCGTCGTCGACGACAACGACCTCGAGGTCATCTTCCGCGACGGCACCAGCGCATTCTCTCGCAAGGAGCCAACCAAGACCACCGTCGAACAGCTCATCGACCTTGGCCTGACCCCCGAGGCTCTGACGGCAGACAGCCTGCAGATTGAGATCAAGCAGCCCAGCGACTGGAACACCGTCGTCAGCCTGATCACCTACCTGCTTCCGGGCCTGCTCGTCGTCGGACTGATCTTCCTGATGCTGCGGCAGGCTCAAGGAACTAATAATCAGGCGATCTCGTTCGGCAAGTCACGCGCCAGGATGTTCACCGGTGACCAGCCCACGGTCACGTTCGCCGACGTGGCCGGCGTGGAAGAGGCCAAGGAGGAGCTCCAGGAGATTGTGGAGTTCCTCAAGGAGCCCGAGAAGTTCATCACGCTGGGCGCGCGCATCCCGAAGGGCGTGCTGCTGATCGGCTCCCCTGGCACCGGCAAGACGCTGATGGCCAAGGCCGTCTCCGGCGAGGCCGGCGTGCCCTTCTTCTCGATCTCCGGGTCGGAGTTCGTGGAGATGTTCGTCGGCGTCGGTGCGAGCCGCGTGCGCGATATGTTCGCTCAGGCCAAGCGCCACTCCCCGTGCATTGTGTTTGTGGATGAGATCGACGCCGTCGGACGGCAGCGGGGCGCCGGTCTGGGCGGCAGCCACGACGAGCGCGAGCAGACGCTCAACCAGCTGCTGGTTGAGATGGACGGATTCGATACCGACACCAACGTGATCATCATGGCGGCCACCAACCGCCCGGACATCCTCGACCCTGCCCTGCTGCGCCCCGGCCGTTTCGACCGCCGTGTCATCCTCGACCGGCCTGACGTGCGCGGACGCGAGGCGATCCTCAAGGTGCACGCCAAGGGCAAGCCGCTTGAGCCCGAAGTTGAGCTCGCGACAATAGCCAAGGCCACTCCCGGCTTCGTCGACGCCGACCTGGAGAACCTGGTGAACGAGGCCGCTATCCTGGCGGCACGCCGTAACAAGCACACCATTGGACAAGAGGAATTCGAGGAGTCGATCGAACGCGTCATCGCCGGCCCGGAGCGCAAGAGCCGGATCATCACCCCGGAAGAGAAGAAGATCGTCGCCTACCACGAGGCCGGTCATGCTGTCGTCGGCCATGTCCTCCCGGAGGCGGATCCAGTGCACAAGGTGACCATCGTCGCCCGTGGCATGATGGGCGGCTTCACCATGGCGCTGCCCGAGGAGGACCGCACGCTCGTCGCCCGCAACAAGCTCAAGGCCGAGATGGCCTTCATGCTCGGCGGACGTGCGGCGGAGGAGTTGGTGTTCAACGACATCACTTCTGGCGCGTCGAACG
>JAPLGR010000615.1 GCA_026390045.1 Chloroflexota bacterium
CTCGGTCGTTTGCGAGTATTGGATGTCGACTGTAGTGGAGTTCGAACCGGTCATCGGTCTGGAAGTGCATGCCGAGCTGCAGACGCAGTCGAAAATGTTCTGCGCCTGTCCCGTCGTCGATACGGCAACGGCCACCCCTAACTCCGCCACGTGCGAGATCTGCACGGGGATGCCTGGCTCATTGCCCGTCATCAACGCGAAGGCAGTCGAGTACGCCCTGCGTGTCGCCTTGGCGCTGCATGCGACCCCGGCCGAGCGCAGCTCCTTTGCCCGCAAGAACTACTTCTACCCCGATCTGCCCAAGGGCTACCAGATCTCCCAGTACGCGCTGCCGCTGGCCGAGGGCGGCTTTCTGGAGATTGAGTGCTCTGGTGCTCCGAGACGCATTCGCATCCGCCGCGTCCACCTTGAGGAAGATACCGGCAAGCTGTTCCACCGCGACGGGTACTCGCTCGTCGACTACAACCGATCCGGCGTGGCACTGCTCGAGATCGTCACAGAGCCCGATCTGCACTCGCTCGAAGAGGTGAAGGCCTACGCCTCCGAGTTGCGCCTAGTCCTGCGCACGCTCGGCGTGAACAGCGGAGACATGGAGAAGGGCGTCATCCGCTTCGAGGCTAACATCTCGCTGCGCCCGGCGGGATCCTCAGGTCTGGGGACGCGCACGGAGATCAAGAATCTGAATTCGTTCCGCTCGATGCTCCGGGCGGTGGCATTCGAGATGGAGCGCCAGGCTGACTACCGCTACTTCCCCGAGCCGGACTTGCCGCCCTTGTACATTGAGAAGGCCTTCATCGAGAGCATCAGGGTATCGCTGCCGGAACTACCCTCCGAGCGCCGGGCCCGCTGGCAGCGCGATCTTAACCTGACTCACTCTCAGGCCGGCGTGCTCGCCGCCGAGCCGGCCGCGGCGGACTTCTTCGAGGCAGCCGCGCAATCTGCACCGACCTCACGCGCGGTGCAGATTGCCAACTGGACAATTGGCGAGCTCTTTGGGATTCTGCGAACCTCGGGAACGACAATCGAGGCATGCCGCGTGATCCCACAGGCACTGGCGGACCTGGTCGCAATGGTCGATTCTGGCGAGCTGACCACCGCCAACGGAAAGGCCGTGTTGGCCGAGATGTTTGCCACGGGCGAGGCCGCCGAGGCCGTTGTCACACGCCGTGGCTTGAAGATCATCAATGACGCCGACGCTGTTGCCGGGTTGGTGAGGCAGGTCCTCGCTGCACATCCCGAGCAGCTAGCGCAGTACATCGCTGGCAAGACGACGATCCGCCAGTGGTTCTTCGGGCAGGTGATGCGCCTGGCTGCCGGCCAAGCCAGCCCAGCGCGAGTGCAGCAGGCGCTTCAGGAAGCCCTCCAGTCGGCGGAGAACCATCACGGTGGTTTGTGAGAATTGTAACTTGTTGCCCGTGGGGTGGGGCGGTACAGTTCAGGAGGACATATATCCGCCAGCGGCAGCGCTGGCGGACTGTAGCGCGCCAAGTGGGCGCCTGCAGGCATATTAGACTGAAGATCCGCTCTCTGCTGGAGAGCCGAACATCTCTCAAGGAGGAAGTTGACTGTGAACGCATTCGAAATGGCCCAGGCCCAATTCGACGCTGTGGCCTCCCGGATGAAGCTCGACAAGCCGGTGGCAGAATTGCTGCGCTGGCCCTTGCGCGAGTTCAAGTTCTCCATCCCGGTCCGCATGGATGACGGCACCCTGCGTGTCTTCACCGGCTTCCGCGTCCAGCACAACGACGCCCG
>JAPLGR010000729.1 GCA_026390045.1 Chloroflexota bacterium
GGCTACGGTGGGTGCCATCAACCCCCGGGAAGGACTTCCACCTTCCTAGTCAGCGCCCATGCTGGGCGTACGAATCATGCGGCGACCCATGTGGGTCGCCGCGTCCTTTGTGGGCGGGGCGCCATCGTCCTAAGACGCTGACGACTCCGCCAGCTCGGCCCCACGCTGCATCGCCTTCAGGTTGGCCTGGAGCAGGTTGCGCCGGTGCGCGGGGATATGCTTGTCAAGCGCCTGGCCGACGGCCTGGAGACTCAACACGGGCAGCCGCTGCAGCAGCGCCCCCGTCATCACCATGTTCGCCAGCCGCTTGTCGCCAAGTGCCTCAGCTTCCTCATTGGCGTGCACCGCGACCACCTGCACGTCGGTCCGTGTCGTCTTCCGGTCCACAAGCGATTCATTGATCACCAGGACGCCCCCGGGCCGGACAAGCGACTCGTACTTGTCAAGGGAAGGCAGGTTCATCACCACCGCCGCCTTCGGATTCCGCACGACCGGCGAGCCGATCTCGTCATCGCTGATGATGACAATGCAGTGGGCTGTCCCTCCGCGCATTTCCGGGCCGTACGAAGGAATCCACGTTGTGTGGAGGCCATTGTCGAGCGCCGCGTGCGCCAGAACCTGGCCGGCAAACAGCGCTCCCTGCCCCCCAAACCCGGAGATCACAATCTCAACCTGTCCAAGCCCCATCCGGTCACCTCGACTTTCGGATCCGTCGGGCTTCCGCCTCCGTTGGGCGACTCCCGGCGCGTGTGGATTCTCCCGCCTGTCCCGCGATTGGTCAAGTAGTCCAGCCATGCCTCAGATGCGGTCAGACCGAGCCTGAGAACCGAGGGCCTTCCCTCCGCCAGGTGCGGGCGGCCAGCCTCGCGGCGACAGGTCGAACGAAGCCCCCGGACTTGCCCCCCATGGCCGAGCGTATACTATCGATGAGCCGTGTGGAAGAACCCAGCGCCAGGCCTTTGCCCAGGCCTGGCGCTGTGGTTTCTATGACTCGATGAGCAGAGACCCTGAGCTAGCGCGCCTTCTCCAGCGCCGCTGCAGCCGGGTGGACCTTGTAGTCGCCGAGCGGAAAGGCCGGGATCATATGTTCCTCGATCCAGGTCAGCGCCGCGGCGGGCGTCAGTCCCCAATTCGTCGAACAACTCGAGAGCAGCTCGACCATCGAGAACCCCATGCCCTGCCGCTGCACCTCGAACGCCGTACGGATGGCCTTCTTCGCCTTGCGAATGTTGGGCACGTCGTGCAGGCTGCGGCGGACGATGTAGGCTGAGCCTTCCATCTGCGACAGGATCTCGCACATCTTGAAGGGGAAGCCCTGCGTCTCCACGTCTCGGCCGAGTGGAGAAGACGTTGTCTTCTGCCCGGGGAGCGTCGTGGGCGCCATCTGGCCTCCGGTCATGCCGTAGACGGCGTTGTTGATGAAGATGACGGTGATGTTCTCGCCTCGCCCGGCAGCATGCAGAATCTCCGCCGCGCCGATGGACGCCAGATCACCATCTCCCTGGTAGGTGAAGACAATGCTGCCGGGGCTCGTGCGCTTGATGCCCGTGGCCATGGCCGGTGCTCGCCCATGGGCTGCCTCAGCGAAATCCAGGTTGAAGTAGTTGTACATGAAGACGGCGCAACCCACCGGAGCCACGCCGATCGTCTTCTCGCGCACCCCCATCTCCTGCAACGTCTCAGCCACCAGCCGGTGGGCAACCCCGTGCGTGCAGCCGGGACAGTAGTGCGTCCCGACGTGGGTCAGTGTGTCCGGCTTGGCGTAGATCAGCGTTTCGACCATCTCATCAGCCATCGAGCGCCCCCGGGAAGTCAACCGGCTGGCCGGCGTGCACCTTGCGGATCGCCTCCAGCACCTCGTCTGGCATTGGCATCATGCCGCCCATCCGTCCGTAGAAACTCACCGGCACGCGACCCTCGGCCGCCAGGCGGACATCTTCCACCATCTGGCCGCCGTTCATCTCCACCACCAGCATTGACTTGACCCGCTTGGAAAGCTGTCGGACGTGCTCGTAGGGATACGGGTAGAGCGAGATCGGTCGCAACAGGCCAGCCTTGATTCCTTCTTCCCGAGCGGCCTTGACCGCCGTCTGTGCGATGCGTCCCGCGGTCCCGAAGGCCACGACCCCGATCTCGGCGTCTTCGGTGGCGATCTCCCGCAGCCGGATCTCCGCAGCCTCGATCTCCCGCATCTTCGCCACGAGCTTGAAG
>JAPLGR010000092.1 GCA_026390045.1 Chloroflexota bacterium
CTTTGCCCGGAGGTAGTGGATGAAGCACCGGGCGCCAAAGGCGACCACGGCGAACAGTCCCAGCAAGGCCACTAGGCCCAGGATGGTCAGCTCCCGGTTCCAGATGAGGGCCTTGATGTAGAAGGTCATCCCCGCGGTGGAGAAGAGGAACGCCCCGAGGGCGCCCAGGAGCAGGAAGACAAGGCCGGTCTGCAGGTCGTTCAGGCCGTCCACAAACTCCTGCCTGCGCGTCTGACGGGTCAGATCATCCAGATCGATTGCGGCGGACATCGGGACCTCCCCTCGCTTCCGCCCACAATAGTATCACAACTAGTTGCGATTGTCAACCAGTTGTGATGTCGTCATGTCCAAGCGGTAGCCATGGCAAGCGGGGTACGGTTCCGAATCCGCCGCTCAGCGGCCTTGAAACAGCGCGTCGTTGACCGAGGCATCCGGGCATGTTAAACTAAATGGCCGCCGAGATCCTGCCAGTCCCTTCATGATCGACCTGCGCGCAACCCTCGTCCTACTCGCCCTGTGGGCCCTGCCCCTGCCTCTTGCAGGCTCCGACGCTCAAGCACCGGGGTTCGCCGAGGTCACGCGCCCTGTCTCGGGCGAGGCGGTCGGCGGCGTGGTGACGATCGAGGGGACGGCGAATCACCCATCGTTCGACCACTTCGACCTGACCTTCACCTACGAGGCCGACACCACCGGCACCTGGTTCCCGATTGTCGACGAACACCGGTCGCGGGTCGTGGAAGGGCGGCTTGCCGTCTGGGACACCACCGGGATCACGGACGGGGAATACATGCTCCGCTTGCGGGTCTGGCCAGCTGAGGGAGAGCCGTTGGTGGCGATCGTGCACGGGCTGCGCGTGCGCAACTACACCAGCATCGAGACGCCCACACCCGGCCCGTCGCTCGCCGCGCCGGCGTTGACCCCGACGGAGGCCCCGCCGACCTCCACACCCCCTCCTCCCGCTATCCTTCCCGCGACGCCGGAGCCCGGCAACCGCGTGGGCAGCGCGCTGATCGCGGGAGGAACTATCGCGGTGGTCGTGCTGGCGGCTACCGGAGGCTATGCTGCCTGGCGGGCGGCCTCCCGATCGAACTGGGGCTCCGCCCGTGCCATCCGTCGCGCAGAGCGCCGCCGACGCAGCAGGCACTCACCATGACCGAGTCTCCCAGGCCCACACCTCTCCTGATCATCGGCCTCGGCAATCCCGGGCGCGGCTACCGCCGCAATCGGCACAACGTCGGGTTCCAGATCCTCGACGCACTGGCCGAGGACCTCGCCGTCCGATTCACGCGCGTTCAGGCCAATGCGCTGGTGACGGATGCCCGCCTGGAGGGCGTCCGCCTGATCCTGGCCAAGCCTCAGACGTACATGAACAACGCCGGCCAGTCGGTGAGCTCGCTGGCCCGCTTCTTCAAGTTGCCCCCCGAGCAGATCCTGGCCGTCCACGACGACCTGGACCTGCCGCTGGGTGCACTGCGCCTGCGGCCGGGCGGTGGAAGTGGAGGTCATCGCGGGCTGGGATCGATCGTAGAGCATCTCGGCCTTGCCGAGTTCCCCCGCTTGCGATTCGGCATCGGCCGGCCTCCGGGCGCCATGGACCCGGCCGACTTCGTGCTGCAGGACTTCGGCCCTCAAGAAGAGGATATAGTCAGCGCGGGTCTCCAGCGCGCCGTCGCCTGTATCCGCACCTTCGCCCTGGACGGCATCCAGGCGGCGATGACGCAGTTCAACGCCACCCCCGAGTAGAGATGGACCTGTCGGTCCTGCTGGATCGGCTGCGCGCTTCGGCCGCGTACCAGTCACTCCTCAACGATCTTCAAACACGCCCGCGCGTGCGCGGCGATCTGCGCCTGCTACGTTCGGCGCGTGCCCCCCTGGCAGCTGCCCTCTCCCTCGACCTCCATCGCCCGGTGGTCGTCGTCGTCCCCCGGCCAGACAGGCTCATGGTCCTTGCCGAGGAGCTCCCTGCCTGGGCACCGGCCACTCGGGTCTACCCCTTCCCCGATCCAAACCCGCTGTTCTACGAACGCGCTCCTTGGGGACCGCGCACATTGCGCCAACGCGTTGTGGCGCTTGCCGCGCTGACGCAGGACATTCAACCCGGAGCAACCACAGCGAAGCCGCACCCGAGCGTGTTCGTTGCACCAGCACGCGCACTCACGAGCCGCACCCTGGCGCCTCGGGACTTCCTGGCCAACTCGCGCACGCTGCGCGTCCAGGGCGAGTTGCGTCCCGATCGGTTGCTCGATCTCATGGTGGGGACGGGCTACACGCCGGCCAGCCTCGTCACCGAGCCCGGCCAGTTCAGCCGTCGCGGCGGGATCCTCGACGTGTGGCCGCCGGCCGAAGCACTCCCGGTCCGCATCGAGCTCCTGGGGGACGAAATCGACTCCCTGCGCTGGTTCGAACCCACGACGCAGCGATCGACCGATCCGGTCCCCGAGGTTCGCCTGACCCCGGCACGTGAAGGGCTCCCCCGCATGTACCAGGAGGCGTGGGACGCATGGCTGCCGGACGGTGCGGAGGATCCGCAGGTCGAGCGGGACCGCTTGCGTGAGTACTTCCTCCCGTGGCTCAACCCAACCTCCACCGGAATGCTCGACTACCTGCCGTACGATGCTGTTCTCCTCCTGGATGACAGGCTGAGCGTCGAGGACGCAGCCAGCGAACTCGAGGAACAGGCGATCGCGCTTCGCGGGGAGCAGGAGTCACGCGGCGAACTGCCCGAAGACGCCCCCCTTCCCTATGTCACCCTCTCTGAGCTGCGCGAGGCACTCGAGGACCGCACGGTCCTCGACTTCGGCATGCTGTCCACGGAAGATGAGATGGGATGGGACCTGGCTGATACGTTCGAGCCCGGCCCGCGCTTCGGCGGACAGCTCCGCGCGCTGCTCGACCATCTGGAGGAGCTGCGCCGCGCCCACAACATCACCGTTGTGGTCAGCCGTCAGGCGCAGCGGCTGGCCGAGTTGTGGGGCGAAGCCGGGCATCCTCAGCCGGTTGTGGAGCGCTTGCCGGCGGAGCTGACGCCCGGTGATCTGCATTTCGTCCAGGGGTCGCTCTTGGACGGTTGGCGCCTGGCGCCGCGCCCAGGTGAACGGATTGACCTGCTGACCGACGCGGAGATCTTCGGCTGGTCGCGCCCACAACCTCGTCAGCGCCCCACGCGCCGCGCCGCCTCCCCGGAGGCCTTCTACTCCGACCTCGCCCCTGGGGATTGGGTCGTCCACATCGATTACGGGATCGGTCGGTTCTCCGGGCTGGTCGAGCGCACGCTGGACGACCTGCTCCGGGAGTTTCTGCTGATCGAGTTTGCCGACGGCGACCAGCTCTTTGTGCCGGTCCACCAGGCCGATCGCGTCACCCGCTACATCGGCGTCGACGCCTCCCCACCCACCGCCTCACGCCTCG
>JAPLGR010000655.1 GCA_026390045.1 Chloroflexota bacterium
CAGCAGCAGCGTGACGAAGAACATCCTCTCCGCCTCACCCAGGTGCGCGATGGAGAAGATCGTCATCCGCGGTTTGCCGGCCGATGTACGCAGCAGTGCACCGACATCGAGCGGCTCACCCTCCATCCATGTGCTGAAGCCCGGCGCAGCCAGCAGGTTGTTGAGCGACATCACCAGCTCGAAACGGTCCTTCTCCGGGAAGACCGACTCCAGATCGAGGACGCCGATCTTCTCGACCGGCGGTTTCTGCACCTGCTGGATCAGCGACGGCAGGTCCAGCGCCTGGCCTTGCTGCCACGCGTTCCCCAGGAGCGTGGACAGCAGGATGTGCTCGCGGCTCTTGAGCGGGTCGGCCGCGATCCCGAGCAGCCCCAGCAGCCCGGCGACGGTCGCCGAAACGCGGTCCTGTAGCAGCTCAGGGTCGTCGCGCACCGCCGGCGCGGGCGCATCGAAGGAGCGCATGATCGAGATCGGGAGCCCGGCGTTTGAGCCAGGGGTGTAGATGCTGAAGTCGGCCGCGTCGCGCAGCCGCTGGATCCGCTCGCCATCCTGTCCCCACTCGGCCAGTCCCTTCTTCCAGGACTCAGCCTGCTGCGTCGCGAACGCCTCGGGCGACAAGCCCTTCTTGGCCGCGTCCTCGGCATTGATCCACGGCAGGAAGTCCTCGCCGCTCAGCTTGGGGAACGTCAGCAAGAGATTCGGCAGGTCGCCCTTGGGGTCGATCATGATGGCCGGCACGCCGTCGATGGCGGCCTCTTCAAGCAGTGCAAGGCACAGCCCGGTCTTCCCGCTGCCGGTCATGCCTACACAGACCGCGTGCGTCACCAGGTCTTTCGAGTCGTAAAGCAGCAGGCCTTCCAGCGCCTTCTGCTTCTTCAGGTCATACGGGCGTCCCAGGTAGAAAGCGCCCAGCTTCTCATAGTTCTCCATCCAAGCCTCCTGCGGGCCATTCGTCCGCGTCTGGTATCCACGACCTGACCGATGCTGCAAGTCCTCGCAGACCACCCGCTAGAGATCGGGGAGGTGGTCCCAGTCGATCGGGCCATGCTCAAACCGGTGCCGCAGCCGCGGCAGGACGACGCGGTTCCAGGCGCGCTCGAAGTACTTGAACGCCTCGTCCCATTCGCCCCCCTCGCCCCAGCCGTCGTGGCGGAGCGACACGCGCGTCAACCCAGCCCCGAGGGCACTAAACCGCACGCTCACGTGTGTCCTTTGGCCTCGCACCGTCGGCAGCTCGGGCGGCGCATTCCAGGAGAAGCTGAGCATCGCCCGCGGCTGGATCGCCAGAAGCCGATTGCCTTCGCCGCCCTGCGACCCCGGCTCAGCCTCCAGGTCGAACAGCATCTCATAGGCGCCACCTGGCCGGAGGTCGATTCGACAGGCAGGGGCAAAGAACGTGCGCGCTCCCGCCTCGGTGGTCCACATATCCCAGACGTCATCCAGCACCGCTGGTACCTCGACCTGCGCGGTCACTGCTCGCTCTCCATGTTGCCGGTCCATCCGCTCTGCCCGAAACGCCACCTCTGCCATGCTTCGCGCTTCCCCTGCCGCTAGGGAGTAGCGGCTTGATAGATGCTGGTGAACTCAACCTCCAGCTGCGCCGCCGCTTCGGGGCTATACAGGATGATCACGTTCTCGTCGTTCGACTCTTCTGCACTGCGGGTGAAGTTGTAGGAGCCCGTCGCGACCACGCCTTCATCAATCAGCAGGAGCTTGTGGTGCATCGTCCCTGGATTGGTGTCCTGCCGCACGTCGATCCCGGCTTGGCGCATTCGGTCGTAGTCGCTTCCGGCGGCCTCGACCTGGTCAAGCTCAATCACGCCGCGCACGGTCACGCCGCGCTCCGTGGCACGCAACAGCGCCTCGGCCAGGGCATCCGAGGTGAAGGTGAAAGCCAGGAAGTCCACCTGCGATCGTGCGTCGTCGATCAGCTCCACCAGCCGCGCCGCCACACCGTCGTCTGGCGCGAACCACGCCTCTACCCGCGTGCCATCGATCGTCACCGCCGGGTTTGGCGTATCGGCGATGGAGAGGGGTCCGAAGCGGTCATCCACGAACATCTCCTCGAACTCACGGGT